>JALEGO010000078.1 GCA_022763165.1 Flavobacteriales bacterium | reverse complement strand
GCTCTTTTATGCCATAGCCATGTGCAAGAAAGATTGTTAAAACGCATGTTAATACTATCTGTTTGTAAACTTTGAGTTTTAAGGAAGAATATAGAAGAAAAACCCCATAGCCAGCCGAAAGGCATAACCCTATAAATGGAAACATAGTCCTGTGATCGTTTGATATTTGTCCAAGAGGAACCAACGTGGAAGTAGGTGCAAGTGCTATGTAAAACCAGAGAATTCCAAAAGCAATCGGATAATAAATCCTTCTTTTCAAACATGTTAAGGCTACTATCAGTATGAAAATGTGCCCCAAAAGGCTGTAAATGATCCGTTTATCCCAAAATTTTCCGATAATGGTAAAGTCCGGGTCAGCACTTAAGTCAATAGGGACAAAGAAATTACCAATGTAGTGCATCACTATGAATATCTGTGTCTGCAGATATCCTAACCTTCCGTGTTTTTTGGGACCTACTACATTTCCGATATCAGAAAATACAGCCTCACTTACTATAAAAGTCGAAACCAAAACTACAAGTGTAATGATTCCATACTTAGACCCTTTCAAGACTTTCTGCTTCAAAGTTGAATGATCGGTTTGGATAAATAATATATCGTAAATCCAAATAATAATAGCAAATGAAGCAACAACTTGCTTTGTGAAATATCCAATAATCAAAGGGATTAAAAAAAGTAACCTTCTTCTTGTTTTCTCTCTGTCATAAAGTAGGAATGCCAACAACATACATAATGTAGAAAATAGATCAGATCTAGAAATAATGTAATTAATTGTTTCGGTATGAGAAGCATGAATACCAAAGAATCCTGTAATGAATAGGGATAAATAAATAGCGGTTTTTCGCTTGAGGTTGGATGATCTTTCGAAAATCCTTTTGATCATATAAAAAACTAAATATAGTAGAATCAAAAAATGAGTAAAAATGTGGATATGAAAAGCCTTTGTACTACCAGAACCCAGCGAATAATCTACTGCATTCAATACCTGTACTATAGGACGATAACCTTGCAAATCAGGTCTTGTACTTGCCGTTTTTGTATCATAGAAAAAAAGTGGTAGGTTTTTAATGGAATGGACATAAGTATTCTGTACAATAGTATGGTGATCATCAAAAAAGAAGGGATTATCAAAATGATTAGAATAGCTTATCACCAAAAGCACGAAATAGCCAAAAACAAAATAATAAGCTTTTCTCATCTATACGATCTAAGGCCAAAATATCCAATAATACCAAGGAAAGAAATCACAATGAATTGTAAAACTCTCTCGATGATTGAAAACAAAACTATATAATTTGATTTTATACCCATAAGATCAGAACTTCCGGCCATAAAAAGCTCTTTGATACCTAACGAGGCCGGTGTAATATTGAATAGAAAGGAAACTGTATTGGCTGAGGTCATGAGAACAGATTCTGTAAACAGTACATTTAGGCCAAACATATCTTTTACTAGGATAATAAGAATTAGACAAAGTATAATGTGATTAACCACAAATATTGACAAGACCTGTATTGCAACCGCTTTACTATTTTTCAAAACTTTCCATCCACTTCTTAATTTCGATTGTATCCCAGAGATTTTGTCATTTTTAATATTGACTTCTACACCAAATTTGAGAAACACCAATAGACCTATCAACCCCACAAAAATGAGTGAATAAATGATCAGTAAATACTTATTAGACAGGTAAACAGCGGAGATAATTGATAACACTGAAATTACAATTAAGTTGAGAAGATAGCTAATGGCGAGTACTCCTAGGAATGTTTTATAACCAACTTCATATTTTTTTTTCAAATAGACAGCTTTGTAGCCAAGTCCTCCTTTCAGAGGTAAAATGAAATTAAGAAGGCTGGACAAGTTACTGAGATGAAAACTCTCAATAAAACCAATATTGAATTTGAGCAAGTTTAATATTATAAAATTGTAGAGAGCGTTTAAACAAAGAAATACTGTGGTAAGTGCAATAACCACACAAAAAGTGGTTGGACGAACCTGATCGATTTGGCGAAAGTCGTTTAAGTTTTGGTACAAGTAGAATACCAAAAACAAAATGGCAGCAATGGCCAAAAATATCCTTAGGTACTTTTTAAACAAGATTTTAGAACTTTATAAGTAATACCCGCATAGAATGGTAAAACCAAAAAAACAGAAGGAAAAATTATTCGAAGAAAATCCCCAATGTTTTCGGATAACCAGACTAAAATTCCCAAATATACAATAGTGAAAATTATCAGACATGCTTGGAAAATGTCTGGTGCATAAATTGAGCTGGATAATAAAAAGAATATGGCTAACAAGGAAAGTAGATAGTGGTATCTGTATTTCTTAGTCCGCAATACATAGAAATCAGCAAATTTCGATCCTCTTAAGAAAATCCAATCCGTAATAGATTTTAGATCAGTCCTTTGAAGGTAATTTCCCTTGAGCCTATTGTCTTTGTATAATGGCCATTCATGATCTAAAAACTCTTTAAAAACTAGTGTATCATCACTAATGGATTTGTCGTACTTGTCAGGTTGAACATTTAGGAAATTCGTTTTGTTTGTGAGAAGAAGCCCTGTGCCTTTCGCGATTTTATCAAAATTTTCGCGGGTAATTTCAGTAAAACCAATATTTGACCAGGAATTATCGTAATACTTATTCCTTAGCAGAAATAAAAAAGTATCAAAAGGACTTCGGTATTTGTTGCTCCTCAAATCAACCTGACCGATGGATGTCAAGGGAATGTCGTTTATTAAATCGATGTTGAAATCTATGGAAACTCTGCTATCAATAAATAGTAAGGTGTTTGACTTTGCTTCTTGTGCTGCAACCTTCCTGGCATGCAGCCTGCCATGATTTTTGGATAATGTAATTATCTTGAACGAACCAAACTTTTGAGCAATTGCTGCTGACAAATCAGTGCTTCCATCGTTCACAAGAATAGTTTCAATATTTAACTTTTTACTTCTCTTTATGTTTTGATCGATGGATTGCAGACATGACTCTAAGCTACTTTCACTATTGTAAAAGGGGACTATTATGCTAAGATCAAAATGATTATCCATTTGACGCTTCGATTAATTGGTGAACAATTAATTTGCTTGGGTTTGTGTTACGGTCAGATTTCTGGGTTTTGAATTCTTTGTAGTTATTGATAAAATGCTTTATCGTGTTTTCATCAAACTTGGAAAGCACAACATTTTCACCAATTCCTTCTTGTCGTTCAGTTTGTTCTCGCAATAACAAACAGGGAATATCCATGTGATAGCATTCTTCTTGATTACTCCCTCCATCAGTCAGCACAAATTCACATTTTTTTAGGATCGAGTTGAATGTGAAATAATCAAGTCTTGGATACAACTGTATTTTTTCTTCGGACTTCAAAACTTCATATAATCCTTTTTTCTTCAAAGCTCTTTCTGTGGGAGGATGAAGTATAAAAACAATTGGCCTAGTCTGCGATATGTTGGAAGCGTATTTACAGATTGTTTTGAGGCGATCTTCATTAAAAATCGTCTCAAACCTGTGTATACTCAGGATACAAAACTGCTCAAATCTAATTTCAAATGGCAGCTGAACTTTCGAGTGGTCGATTAGTTCTAGGGCATCAATCACAGTATTGTCAATTGTGTTAATTTTTTTTGCAGCGTATTTTTTTACATTATTTAATGCCCATTCTCCAGGACAGAAAAGAAGATCGGAAAGTCTGAAGGTGATCAAGCGATTGATTTCCTCAGGAAAAGGATTGAATAGTTTAAATGAACGCAATCCAGATTCAACATGAGCAACTTCTGAACGGATCAATTTGCCCATTATGGCTCCGAGTACAGTGCTAAATGTATCTCCGTGAACAAGAGTGAAATTGAATTTCTCCTTTCTCAATCTCCTAATCAACTTAACGTTTGAGAAGAGTATTTTAATCAACCAAATCAGGGCTAAGGGGATTGAATTCACCTCTTTTCCCCTATATAGGTAGTGGTTTGGCTTTGGTAAATTAAAGTTATCGGAAATGCTCTGCATAGTTGTCGTATGCTGACCAGTATAAATGAGCTCAAGATAACAATCAGAATTTTCTAGTTCTTTAATGACCGGAGCCATTTTGATCAATTGAGCCCTAGTGCCAATTACAACGCATATTTTCCTCATGATCCAATCTCTCCGAAGATAAAAACTTCTTGTTGAATAATTAAAAAGTGCGACTTTTTCGAATGAATGTAGTAGCAATGGGTCTCTCGACTCCGCTCGAGAACCTAAGAGGTGACCAGAATTTTACATTTTAAATTCTTATAGGATTGATATCAATAAACCACCAATTCCTGACTGTCTCCATTATCAAATTGCAAAAGATACTGTCCCTTACTTAAATCAGAGACATCAATGCTAATCAGATCAGTTGTAATCATTTGCTGATGAACCACTTGCCCTAAAGTATTTACAATCTTCAAGGTACCTTGAGCTCCACTTACATTGACAAAGTCAGTAGCTGGATTCGGATAAATCTCAATTGTTACGTTAGATGTTTGGTTAATGCCTGTAACAGTTCCAACCTGAACAGTTTGAACCAAAGTATCGCTTCCGCAGTGATTGCTGCTAATAAGAGTAACAGAATATTGTCCGGGAGTATAAATGTGCTCAGGATGCTCCAAAACACTGCTATTGCCATCGCCAAAGTCCCAATACCACTGATTGGCATCATTCGATAAGTTATTGAATTGAACGGTGTCATTCAATACTTGAAAGGCATATTGAGCCTGAGGAACTGAATCAACATTTAATAAAATAGTCGTTTCATCAGAACAACCATTGTAATCAACGGCTAACACTTGAATACTGGTATCCTGATTGGAGCTAATCACTAAGCTATCACCAAAATGCGTTTGATTCCAAACGTAAGAAAGACCGCCTTGCGCATATAAGGTGCTGGAAACGCCATAACACAGATCCGAAGGCCCAACAACAGAAACATTAGGATTTCCATGAACCTGAATGTAATTTGTATCAGAGTTGCTACACGCTTCATTAAAAGCAACAAAAACCACTTCATGTGTACCTACACCAGCTGCATTTGGATTAAAATATGCCCCAGAAACTCCATTACCGCTCCAAACTCCAGAGTCCGCGTCAACTTGCAGTGCAACTACACTATCTAATTCACAAAAAGATCCAATGTTATAAATACTTGCTGATGGTATTGGAGCAACCTGAATTAGTTTAGACATAGTATCAGCACATGCGCCTTCAGGATTTGCAATAAGATCAATAATATACGTGCCTTCAGTCTGAAAGTTCAAAGATAATTGACCTGATGTGCCTATAAACTGTTCATTGGAGTACCATTTAATACTTTGAGCATTGCTACTCAAATCCTGAATAGCCAAAGTATCAGAAATACAGATAATACTATCGCTAATATTGAATTCAGCCTGTGTAGTGCAATTATTCTGATTAGATGATTTTATTTGACAAGGAAGGGTCAATAATGCAGGTGTATATTGATCAACATTATTTCCTAGACCTAGTTGTCCTTCATCATTCATGCCCCAGGCATATACACTTCCAGAACTATCAATGGCAAATGATGAAAAAGGTCCTGCAATGATTTCTACAATAAATACAGAGTCCAAAGCGGAAATGAGTATTGGACTCAATTCTTCAGATCCTCCTACACCAAGCTGACCAACATGATTTAGTCCCCATGCCCAAACATCTCCATTTTCATCTAGAGCAAGATTATGCAATGATCCTGATTGGATTGAAATAATGTTCGATAAACCAGCAATGAGAGTGGGAGAGGAGTTGTTATTTTTATCGCCTAATCCCAACTGTCCTGTTGAATTTTTACCCCAACTTTTTACATAGCCATTTTGATCCAAAGCTATTGAATGATGTGAACCACTTGAAAGCGCTATAATGTCTGTCAAATCTTCAATTTTTTGTGGGCTTTTGACAATTTTTTCTTCGCCCCCACACTGGCCAAATTGATTAGCACCCCAAGCCATAACCTGCCCACTATTTAGAAGTGCCAAGGCGTGGTTTTGACCAGCGCTAATTCTACTAACATTACTCAAATTGACAAGGTTGGCATTTGATCGATTCACATTATCACCTAAACCCAATTGAAATGAGCCATTTGCTCCCCAAGCGTACACTTGACCTGAAGCATTGACAGCATAAGAACTCATATCACCACATGCAATATCAATAATGTTACTAAGTCCAGTTACTTGTTGACGGTCTTCAAAAACTGTGGTATTTCCATGTCCAAGTTGCCCCCTTTGATTATAACCCCAAGAAAACACTTGATGATTCTGAGATAAACCTAGATAATGATCTGATCCATTTCTAATTTTGACTTGATCTAGGGTATCAAAAATGGTCGCTTGGTTCGTAATATTTATAGAAGCGTTTCCGTATTGCGCGTAATTGTTGTTTCCTGATGATCCAAAGCCATTATCTTCGCATATAAAACAAGTGTTTCGGGAACTTGCGGAAATGGATTGAGCCATTGTCGATTGCATACCAAGTAGGATCACCACCAAAAGAATGATGATTACAACAAGTGAATATTTGAATTTTTCAATCATGGCCCTACCGTTAATACCCCTGAACCAATCAAAGTTGGCTGTTTAAGGGGGTCAGTCATATTAAAATGTAATTCAAGTACATGAACATCTTGATTGATTTCAAGTAACTCATGAATATTATTAAAGCTGTTGTCATCAAAATAAACTTTGTCACCAGCAGTTGGTGCTTTCCCTTCTACGCAGGCACCTCCAGAGGTAAAGGACCAACCTTCACCATGCCAATCTCCACCAGCCCCTTGATCAATCCAATAGCAAGGTGTTGAGAACTCATGTGCTCCAAGCCAAGGTTCTGAATGTCTCGCCTTATCGTGAATATCATGTGTTGCTTCAGGTATGACATTCAAAACCTTAAGATCTTCTGGACTCGATGAAGTAAGGTCTAGCAGTGTATCGTTTTCAAAGTTTGGTACTTCTGACATTGAATTTTGCTCATGCCCACTAGCACTCATAGCAGTTTTCCAAGTTCCTATATTTGCATAACCAATACCAGAAACTTTACCAAGTGTTCCATTTGAAACTAGATCATTATAATCAGATGAGTTTATTGCTGTTGTATTTGCATAGTTAACCGCATAGCCTCCATCGTTTTGAAAGATATTATTTTCAATAATCAAATCTGAACAGTTCGAATCAAAATCAAAAGAAGCACTGCTGCTGGAATTGGTCGTGAGATTAATGGAATTGTGACCAATTAATGCGACATCACAATTTTCTAGTTTGATACCATACGAAACATCATTATTGCCAATTTGTAGTTGATTATTTCCAACCGCCAGACCTAGAGTCAAACCATCACAGTTTTTCATGAAAATTGCCGTTCCATCCGTATTTGGGGACCTTAGGAAATTATTAATGACAAGGGTTTGATTCTTGCTATCCTCTACGGATATCAATTTTTTTGAACTATAGCTGGAATTACTGGATATCATGTTTTCTTGTACCTCAGGAGCATCAAAATATTTCAGTTTGATAGCTGAACCATATGGATTCCAAATTTCATTTCCCCTTAAACTCACATCGAAGGCTTCAGAGCCATAAATACCTTCAAGGTCTACTGTGCGGGAGCCATTGAAGAAAGTGTTATCCTCAATGCTTAAGTAGTCAGGTATGGAGTTTCTAGAGTAAATAATTGATTTTGAATCATCATCTGCCGCAGCTGATATACCCCAAAGTTTGTTTTCAGCTAAAACAATTCCCTCAGGTTCAAAAACTCCATCAGAGTGTATGTCAAATATTCTTCCAGATGAACTTGATTTCTGAGTAAAAGTGAGCTTTTCGAATGTTATATATTGTGCACCGTTGAGTTCTACAATGAAATTGTTAGTGGTAGTACTAGTGTATTCAATGGTGACACTATCTTCTTCATGATCTGAAGACTGAAATACAATCTCATTTGCTTGTGACATTCCATCTATATTCGGGATGGAAATTTGTTCATCATAAATCCCAGCATTGATATTAAAAGTAACAGGACCTGAGATTCCACGACAAGAGCAATCCGTAATGGCATCAGTCAGGTTAGGGTAGTTGGCTTGTCCTCCACCAATTGAATAAATGCCTTCCATTTCGGGGGTGTTGGACACATTGAATTCATCAAATCCGACATGACTTGGACTTGTATCTCCACAATGGTTCTCATCCCCGTCTAAATCCTCAGTGACACCAAGAATCGAATAACATTGATTGATGATTTCAAGAGATGATAGGGGAGAAACACATTTTAGGTGTAAATCATATGGCGATTCAAATCTTGGATCTATGGAGATTGAGTTATTGTCTGGATAATTCGGACTTCCAGTTAAGTTTTTCCATTCTGTGAAAGTATGTTGGTCTTGATTGATTTGGAAATTCAAGCCATTAGGATCATCTGTCCAAAAATTGTTATTATCACTATATAAATAACTGGAACCTTTGAAGTAAATCATATGTTGTCCGCTATCATTTCTACTAATATTACCACGATAGTCCCAAACCAAACTGTTATTAGCCATTATTGGGAAATCATTGTTATCACCATCGACTATGTTGAAACTGTTGTGATATATGTAGGCGTCTGTTAAGTTGTTGAGCTTGATGGCAAATGTAGAGTCATGCATGCCAAACATTTGAATTGCATTTCTTTCAACGGCTAATGAGCAAGTGGTTGCTACCCCATCAAAGTAAATTCCTGTTCCGCTTGAATTGATTCCATTGATGGTGTTGCCCACAATCGTAACTCCCGGAACTTCCAAGAAATCAAAACCCATATAGTCTGGTATACCTTGGTCATTCTCAAAACTATTATGTTCAAACCAATTGTTGTTAGTGCCAAAAGTCGCTCCTTCGCCATCTCCGATCATAACAATGGATCTATTTTGATTTACAAAAGAATTTCCATAAAACTCATAACCGGTGTTTTGGTTTATGGCCTCTGGTTCAACATAAACAGCCACATTATTGCCTGTGAAAGAACTGTTGTTCACAAATAGCATATTTTCATTTGTTAGAATACCATCATTGTGCACATATATTGAACTGTTTTCTGTTTCTGTGGCATTTGTTGTAGGATTCAACGCGGTGAACGAGCATTGATTCAGAAAAATAGGGCTAAACATGTTCAAGTTACCGGACATATTCACGTCAAACATTCTGGATAAATTCTGTCCGGAAGTCTGAAAATGAATGTTATCAAATGTGATACTTTCAGCGGAGTCCAGTTTTACAATATAGTTTCCATTGGAATTTGAAGATGTATCCGGATCAAAGTGAACGATTACAGAATCCATTGGATCAGCAGCTCTAAAAACAATAGAGTCCCTTAAGTCGTTTGGATTTCCTGTATTCTGACCATGAATATGGGGAATAGTCATTTGTTCATGATAAAATCCACCATGCACATCTACTAAAACAGTATCATGGATTCCCGGACCGTTTGCAGGGCCTCCATCACTTCTTGAACCAGAAGTAAGATCTTCGATTACAGCATTAAAACTTAAGTAGTTTGTGTTACTGGGAGATTCTTCTTGATTGATTGTATACAGGCCTAGCAAGCCAAAACCAGTTTCAAAAGCACCAATTGCGGGAGTGGGAACTCTGTTTTTTCCATTGATATCATCGGTGATCCAGCCCAAATTAAAGGCATTGTGCATAACAGGAGAGCCACCAGTTGTATCGATATCCAAGGTGTCAAGTGGTGCAAAAAAGTCCTTAAATTTAGGGTCTCCTGAAATAGAAGCGTAGTCACGAGAGTTATCGTCTGTATGAGCTGAACCTACCCAATTTGAAAATAGCGACAAACCAGAAGTTTGACTGAATGATGCATGAGGATTTCCTGGGCTGCCAACGCTGGGAGTGAAATACAAGTTGTTATTGGAGCTTACCATTTTAGTTCCACCGTTTGGATTCTTTTTGAAAAACAATGCGGCTGAATTACTCGAACTACCTCTACTGTAGAAAATATTATTATACAATTGAAAATGATTATGTACATGTGATGCGCCATTGCCAAAAAACTTGATACAGTAATCACCTGTAGCAAAGGAATTGTAATTGATAAAACTGTGTTCAGGGACAACGCTAGTATTGACATATAATCCATAGTTGGTCGCAACAACATAATTGTTATACATAAAAACGCTATCGGTCCGCTCTGTCATGTTTACTCCAATGCTATTTGAAACTGTGCTAATTAGCCTACACTTGTTTACAAGATTTTGCTTAGAATTCTTTAATAAAACTGAGTTCTTGCAATCTAATATTGTGCTTTCTATAATTTGTGTACTCCAAGGTTTTAGAGATCCGACTCCCTCAGTATATAATCCATTTTCAATATTTTCAATATGACTGTTTAGAACTACAGTTGTGGAACAATTGTTTGTTACCTCAATCCCATTTCCAGATTGTCCATTTCCAAAAATGGAATCGTTTACAATGTAGGAAAGCGAACAGGAGGATAAGCTCAAGGCCTCCATGCCAAAACTTGCATGGACATTTGATTGGATGACATTTAAATTTGAATTTAAAATGTTAACACTTCGGTTATTGTTGTCGAAGTGATTGTTGGCTATTTGTTTCCATAGGTCTGAGTTCGTAATTTGAACACCAATGTAATTATTGTTGATCATGCTTTCATTTACTCTACAGCCTTCACAATTATCTGTAATATAAACTCCAGTAGAACCTCCGTCTCCGATGAGTGTGTCAAAATCCATAAATGTTGAGTCTGAATAACGAATGAATGCACCAAAGTTGTCATAGTTATTGAAGTGATTTCCATTAATGACATTATTGTTTGAAGAATCCATTACAATGCATGTTCCGCAATCGGTAAAATTGTTTTCATAAATGGCTTTCCAATTGTTATTGTGTTTGGAGCGGATTCCTACAGTACAATCATCAAAGGTGCTATTGTAAATTTGAGCCGTATTTGTTCCATTCCATAATTGAACACCAATAAGTCCTTTTTTCATTGTGCAGCCGTAAACACTTAAGAAATCAATATTCCAATTGTCATTGATATAGATTTGTGAAGTGTCATTGCTCATTCTTTCGAAATAGCAATTATTAATATAGATCGAATCGGCTGTAGGATTGGCATTACCGGAAAACTCAAGGGTGTTGAAGTTGTCGTTTGAGGATAAAATAATCGTGTCTTCGTTGAAAAAGAGGTTTTTAACTAGGGTGTTCTGAGTATTATTTACCACAATTCCTCTGTCCGAATGAAAGTTATTGTTATCACTAACGAAATTTTTGATATTCTCTAGAAAAAGCCCATACCTTCCTGTACCTATGCAATTGACAAGTTGGGAATTTTCAAGGTTCAAAAACCTGTAAGCTGACTGACTGGTCCCTTTACTTGCTGCATGAGCCCTGCAAGAATCAAATACAAAATTAGTAGCATCACTTTCTACATCAATAGCATCTCCATTTCCGTTGTGGTATGCAGAACAATTTTTGTAGATGTTACCTCTCGGCTGAGTTCCTGTAGGCCAAGGCTCTGGACTATTGAATAATCCACTATAGGTTGCACTGCCGCTTGTATTATCCACTTCAAATTTACATGAATTGAAGTGCAAGTAGCTAGATCCTCTAACCCAAACTCCGTCACTTTGATTGTGATTTGTCTTAAAGTGTATTCCATAAAACACTACAGAATCAGACAGTATTGAGTGCATCCCGCTCCGTGAGGATCCACCGCTTACTATTGTTTTATTTGTGTCTACACCAAGAATAAACAGATATCCAGTGGAGCTACCCTCATCATCTCCGCCATTAACAGCAGAAATATCAAAGGCTCCAAAAGTTCCGGCATCAATGAACAAAGTATCACCTCCATCCAAGTCGTAGTTGTCAAGAATTTCTTGAATATCATCACATGGATGAGCTGGTGAAGTTCCAATGACGCCAGGGTTAACTGAATACGATTGCCCGACCGCAGTTGTATAAATATCATCACCATTGGATGTTCCATCATTCACATAATAGTTCTGCTGACCCATTAGGATGGATGAAAAAAGAGCTAAGAAAGAAAGTACAAAGTAGCGTTTCTCCATAATCAGTTCATACGTAAAACATTGGAAATTGTTTCGAACAGATGAAAGGAATTGGATTGAGCGTTGGGAAGGCTAGAACCAGTTTTGCCGAACAACCGGCACATACCACTTGGTAGTCATCCTGAATTCATTTCAAGACATGATATTCTGAAACAAGTTCAGAATGACCTGAACGGGATTTTGGAGTTCGCTCTCAGCGTTTCAAACGAGTTTGGTTTGCTCATAGAAAGTTCTTCATCTCATTCAGTAAGAATTGTATGAGCGTCATTCTGGAAGAATCGGATTGTGCGTTGGCAGGATTGAACTGTTCGATTTCCAAACAAACGTTATCCGTAAAAGCCCAAATACACTTATCAGTCATCCTGAATTCATTTCAGGATCTATGGTTACACGGTATTGAGATTCTGAAAAAAGTTCAGAATGACTTGAACGGGACTCTGGAAGAATCGGATTGCCTGTTGGGTAAGCTCATGAACAAAAAAACTCCAACCATGGGTCGGAGTTTTCTTTCTTGGTGAACGCGGCAGGATTCGAACCTGCGACCGTCTGCTTAGAAGGCAGATGCTCTATCCAGCTGAGCTACGCGTCCAAGCGGGTGCAAAATTAGGATTTTCTTTTAATATTGAAAATAAGAATCACTTTTTTTATTGAGTTTTAAGGTAAGTTCAAATGTATTTATGAATACAATATTTTCGAACAAACCTGGTTAATTGGATAAGAATAGTACTTTTATTTTTATGCTGTCAAGGTTTATTTGCGTCATCTACCGATTTCTTCAGGAAAGAACAATATTTGAACGCAAAGTCCTGTTTTGTATTTCCCTTTGTTTCTGGACGCTCCTGTCACAAGCTCAAGAAGAAACAACTCTCAAAGGAGTAATAAAAGATGAAGCGGGAGGACCTGCAGAGTTCGCGAATGTAGTGCTCAAGGATAACCCAAAATACTATTGCACATCTGATGAAAGCGGAAAATTCGTTCTCACAATTCCTTCTCAAGTGCCACTGACTTTGGTGATTTCACATATTTCATTTAAAACAAAAGAAGTTGAAGTTGCCAATCTATCAAAGACTCTAAAAGTTACATTGAAGAGTAAGGCCTATAACTATAACCCTGTGCCTGTAATAGGTGAAAAGAAAGAGGCTCCAACAATGAAGAAGTTAAACCCTAAAATTCTTCGAACTTTACCCACGGTTTCAGGAAGTTTTGAGGAAATATTAAAATCACAGCCAGGAGTCGTTTCAAACAACGAATTGAGTTCACAATACTCGGTTAGAGGAGGTAATTTTGATGAAAACCTTGTTTACGTCAATGATATAGAGATTTACAGGCCATTCTTAACGAGGGCTGGTCAGCAAGAAGGCCTTAGTTTTGTCAACGCTGACTTAACATCGGATGTACAGTTTTCAACAGGTGGTTTTGAAGCAAAGTATGGTGATAAAATGTCTAGTGTGTTGGATATCAAATACAAAGAACCCACCACTTTTTCTGGTTCGGCACATATTAGTGTGCTAGGTGGAGGATTTCACCTTGAGGATGCTTCAAAAGATTTGAGATTCACACAAATACATGGATTGCGATATTGGTCAAATCAGTACTTGTTGGGAGCCTTAGATGAACAAGGAAACTACCGACCATTCTTCTTAGACTATCAGACATACTTGACCTATGATATTACAGATAAATTGGAGGTAGGATTTTTGGGAAATATAGCTAGAAACCGTTATCAGTTTGTACCAGAAACGCGAGAATCTGAATTCGGCACCATTCAACAAGCGTTAAGGCTGACGGTCTTTTTTGAAGGGCAGGAAATCATGTCCTACGAAACCTATTTAGGTGCACTTTCTTTTGATTATAAACCCATCAAAGAAACCAAGTTGAAGTTTTATACCTCATTGTTTAGGACAAACGAGAACGAGACTTTTGATATTTTAGGCGCTTACAGGCTCGATGATATTGAAACGGATTTTTCACAAGATGATTTTGGTGATGCTACCTTTAATCGGGGAATAGGTGCATTTCTGAACCACGCTAGAAATCACCTTGATGCACTTGTTTTTAATGTTGGTCACAGAGGGCAGCACTTTTACAAGAAGCATACTTTATCTTGGGGACTTAAATTCCAAGCGGAATCCATTCAAGATGAGTACAAGGAATGGAGATACTTGGATTCTGCCGGGTTCTCTCTTCCCAGAGATCCAGATTCTGTAGGCTACACTGTCCCATCATTGCAGGAACTTAAGGTTTTAGATGTTACAGAATTATTGATGAGTGATAATAGCGTGAGTTCTCAAAGAGCAATGGGTTACATTCAAGATAACCTGACTTTTAATCTTAAAGACACTTCAGAAATATACCTAAACGGTGGTGTTAGATTCAATTATTGGACATTCAATAAGCAGCTCCTTATTAGTCCAAGATTATCCATGACATTCCGACCCTATAGCATGCCGAATTGGTCATTTAGAGCGGCCACAGGATTTTATCAGCAATCACCATTCTATCGGGAGTTCAGAGATTTTCAGGGAAATATTAATGAAAATATTAAAGCCCAACAGTCCATTCATTATGTAATCGGAGGTGAGCATGATTTTACAGCTTGGAAAAGACCATTTAAATTAACTACAGAACTTTATTACAAAGAATACAATAACCTAATACCCTATGAAATAGATAATGTGCGGATCAGATATTATGCGACTAACAATGCTAAAGGTGATGCTAAAGGAATAGATATCAAAGTAAATGGAGAATTTGTTAAAGGAGTAGATTCTTGGGCCAGTTTGTCGGTCATGGAGATCAGAGAAGATGTAATTGATGATTTCTATTGGGAGAGATATAATGATAATGGAGAAGTCATTATTCCTGGTTTTACTCTGGATCAAGTAGCGGTTGATAGTCAAAGGTTTGAACCAGGTTATGTGCCGCGACCAACAGATCAGAGGGTGAATTTTGCTTTATTTATGCAAGACTATATTCCAAAAAACCCAAATTTTAAAGTTCATCTGAATTTACTATTCGGTTCTGGCTTACCTACTGGCCCTCCATCCTATGAAAGATATAAGGATACCTTGCGCATTCCTCCATATAGAAGAGTTGACATCGGATTTTCAGCACAATTGCTTTCTCCTGATAAAAAATTACCTGAACATAATCCATTTCGATTTTTCAATTCTGTTTGGGCCAGTTTAGAGGTTTTCAATCTGTTACAGATCAGGAATACAATCTCTTATCTTTGGATTAATGATGTTACGAATCGCTCATATGCAGTTCCAAACTATCTAACAGCCAGAAGAATAAACGCAAAAATTGTTTTTAAATTCTGATTTTTATTTTAACTTTTCAAAATGTTGGAACGCTTAGAAATTCCTAGAACTAAAAATTCTCCTGGCCTGTTGCTGGATCCGGTTGGTGTAATTTGCATTGAAGGTAGATGCGTTGTTGAGCACGCTGAATTCTTTTTTGCAGAGGTAATCGATTGGATTGGAGCTTACCTTGAATCCAAGCCCGAAAAAACTGTTGTTGAGGTGCGTATGGATTACATGAATTCTGCCTCAACCAAACAAATGACTGATATTTTCGCTGCAGTTGCAGAAAGCCTGAAGTCTGGAAATAATGTTCTCATCAAATGGTTTTATGAGGAAGATGATGAGGATATTAAAGATATGGGGGAAGAATATCAAGAGATTTTTGGAACCCTCAAATTTGAGTTTGTAGCTGTTGATGAGATTTAACCGTTGTTAGATCTTCCCTTGATGAAGTAATCAAACCCCATTCCTGAAAATTTTATGATTCAATTGTTAGCTTTAATATAAGCCACCAAATCTTCAATTTGTTGATCACTTAGTCTTTCTAAAGGATAGTGGGGCATATAAGGTTTGTATCCAGGTATGGGGTGGGTACCTAGTCTTGTAATCCAATACACGCTGAAGTCATTATCCTTTTCTACATTATTAGCCAATAATTTCAAATCCAGTTTACTAATATCCAATGTGAAATTCGTAAACCCGCCCTGTTTATGACAATGCATACATGACTTCTTGTATATGTTTTTCCCATTCTCAGTATTGCCTCCTTCGCCATTTTTAACTGGCATTCCTTTCCATGGATATTTAAATGTTGCTGGTGAGGCGGTCATGTATTTGGATTTGAGCATTTTTAAAGCAGCCGTCTTAGCACCAGCATCTCCTGAAACAGCTTTGTTTAGCTCACTCAAATCGCTTTCTTTCAGTCCTAAGTCTGAAATTTTCAGTTCTAAAGACCATAAATAGGCCATAACAGCTTCCATCTCCCATTCTTCATATGCTCTGCCTTGAGAACATTGAACCGCGCACAGTTGTACAGCATTTTCCAATGTGTCACGAGCTGGGTCTACAAGGCTCCCATACTTTTTGAAATAATCACCATTGTACCAATGTTCTCTATTAACAATACCCCACAAAGTGGTTCCCTGCAAGAACGGAAGATTCTTTTCAACAGCATACTTTAAACGTGCCTCTGGGTTAGGATTTCCCAAACTAGGATCTTCTTGAACAACATTATGGCAACTTCTGCAGGTAAAATGTTTGGACTGTTTACTTGACATTTTACCATCAGGACCTTTTGCTCTTCCTTCATGCACGAGATCATAGCCCCTTTGGATAATCTCCTTATCTGATGTTTTTCTTTTTGTATGAAGAGGAGTTTTTCCTTCTAATTCATTGACCAATAAGCTCAATGGAGTGTTTTGATCTACTTCAAGAGGAGTATAAGATTTGAAACCTAAATATCCAAATGTGCCTACTACTAGAAGAATAACGAAAAATCTATGATGCATAGTCCAAAATTATACTCGGTGAACCCATCAAAAATAGTTTTTCGTTTGATATTTCCACAAGGAATTGTCAAAAAAGCCAAATTCTAGTTGCTTTTATCCAAGTTCTCAAATTGTCATACCGACCGCTTATTTAAGGCTTAATTGATACGGATTAAATTTTAATTTAAGGGTTCCTGTGCAAATTAATCATACATAGTTTTATGATAAAAAAACTGTGCACCAGGATAATTACAAAGGTGATTATTTCGAATCCCTTTATAATATAGCAACCGATTAATGAATATAAACACACAACGACCAAACCCTTACAAACATGACTAAAGTTTTCTACTTTTTAACAGCCTTACTCTTAATCACATCTTTACAGGGTATAGCACAAATTCAACATGGAGGAGTTCCTCTCAGTTTTAGTTTCTCAAACGCTAAAACAACACAAAATCAAATTGTGAAATCTAAAATGCCAAGTATAGATTTGCAAAGGCTGCAAAATGAAGATCTCGTAAATGATCAATTTAAAGATCAACCATGGAGGTTTGGAGAGAATCATAGTGTAAGTATTGATGTCATCACCGATGGCACTGTTGATCTAGTTCCAGGAGGAAAGGTTTTTAGATATAGAATTGATTGTCCCCAAGCAACAAGTATAAACCTGCTATTTGATGCATTTGATCTTGTTCCTGGTGGAGAAATGTTTTTATACAATGAAGATCACACAATAGTCCTGGGAGCATTCACCGAGCAGAACAATAAAGCGAATGGTGAGCTTGGGACTGCCATATTAGAGGGTGATCACATGATAATTGAGTATTTTGAACCATCTCAGTATCAAGGTCAGAGTAGTTTGCACATCGGCCGTGTTACACACGGTTACCGAGGAATTGGAGACTTTAAAAAGGGTTTTGGAGATTCAGGCCCCTGTAATAATAATGTTGAGTGTCCTGTGGCCAACGGATGGGAGGATCAGATTAATTCAGTAGCCATTATTGTTGTGAACGGATCTGGTTTTTGTACAGGAGCTCTCATAAACAATACATGTACAGATGAGACACCTTATTTCTTAACTGCGAATCACTGTTTAAGTGGTTCAGTGTCCAACTGGGTGTTTCTATTCAACTATCAAAGCCCGACTTGTACGCCTAATCAAAACGGACCATCAACAGACTGGGTATCAGGTGCTACTTTAAGAGCCAATAATCCAGGATCTGATGTTGCCCTATTAGAAATATCTTCTTCGATACCTTCTAGTTACGGAGTTTACTACGCTGGTTGGGATAGATCCGGGATAGCACCTACTTCGGCTGTCGCTATCCATCATCCATCTGGAGATATTAAGAAAATATCATTTGAGAACGATCCTTTAACTGCAACTTCATGGGGTGGTGCATCGGTCTGGGAAGTTGCCGACTGGGACGATGGAACAACTGAACCAGGTTCTTCAGGTTCTCCCTTGTTCGATCAAAACAAGAGAATAGTTGGTCAACTTTATGGAGGAAGTGCTGCCTGTGGCAATAATTTGGATGATAACTACGGTCGATTTGATGTTTCATGGAATAATTCTGCAAACCCATCGGCACATTTAGAGACATGGTTAGATGGATGTAATACAAATGCTGTTATCCTTGATGGTTTGGATCCAAATGCCCCAAGTAATTTAGTATGTGATTTCAGTCAATCTGCAGATACTATAATAATGGGAGGAACAGTTGATTTTACCGATTTAACTGCAAACAATCCTACAAATTGGTTATGGACATTTCAGGGTGGAATTCCATCAAGCTCCAATGCTCAAAACCCTTCTGGAATTTCCTGGCCTGTGCAAGGCACATATACAGTAACAATGCAAGCATGGAGTGGAACTGATACCTGTACACATACTTCAACAGTTGAAGTTGAGTTCAGCTGTAATGGAGGACCTGATATCACGGGCGCAACAACTACCGATGTCACTTGTAATGGCGATTGCGATGGACAAATTGATTTGAGTGTTAATTCAAACATGCCTGTAGTTTACTCTTGGTCAAATGGAGCTACAACAGAGGATTTAAATAATCTTTGTCCTGGGACATATACTGTAACGGTAAGTGACTCTTTGACTTTTAACTGTTGGGATACTGCTTCTTTTAGCATCAATGAACCAGCTGTGCTTGTATTAAATACAAGTTCTACTGATGAAACAGCTCCTGGCGCAGGAGATGGTACGGCAAATGCAAATGTTACTGGAGGAATCTCGCCTTACGATTACCTCTGGAGCACAGGAGCAACTAGCTCCTCCGTCTCGAACCTATCGCCAGGGACTTATTTCTTGGCCGTTCAGGATGCCAATGGATGTGCTTTGAATGATACAGTAATAATATCTACCGACACAACCCAAACACCTTGTAACGTGTCGATTTCAGGGGCAAATCTTACTGAACCAAAGTGCAATGGAGATTGCAACGGTTCCATTGATTTAAATATTAATACAACGGTAGCTGTAACTTATCTTTGGTCCAATGGTGCAACAACAGAAGATATTTCTGGATTGTGCGCAGGGACTTATACTGTTACGGTCAGTGATTCTTTGAATAGTAGTTGTTTTGATTCAGCGAGTTTTGTAATAGTTGAACCCACAGCTTTAGTATTGAATATATCATCTACAGATGAAACTTCCGCAGGAGCATCAGATGGAACTGCCAATGCAAATGTTAGTGGTGGTATTACGCCTTATTCTTATTCATGGAGCAATGGAGGGACAACGGCAAACATAGCAAACTTATCGGCTGGAGCTTACTTTTTGACGGTTCAAGATGCGAATGGTTGCAGTATAATGGATTCTGTTATCATTTCTATAGATTCTAATCAAGTACCGTGTGCAGGAATTATTGATAGTATATCTAGCCAAAATGTTAAATGTCCGGGTGAATGCGATGGACAGATTGATTTGACTGCGGCTAACGCAATCTCCTATTTATGGTCGAATGGAGCGACAACAGAGGATATTATAAACCTTTGTGTTGGAAGTTATACTGTAACGGTTCAAGATTCAGCGGGTTGTATAGATACTGCTACTGCAATTATTGGTGCGCTATCTACACCAATTAACCTTACTTTGAGTTCAACAGATGAGAGTTCCGCAGGTGCTGCTGATGGTACCGCAACGGTTGCTGCAACAGGAGGTTCTGCACCTTTAAGTTTTAATTGGAATACAGGCGCATCAACCCAAACTATTACGGGTCTGACATCTGCTTACTATTCTGTTTTAGTGGTTGACTTATTTGGATGCTCAGCTTATGATTCAGTATTTGTTGGGGTTCAGGGAGCAGGATGTCCTTATGTTATCCAAGATGCAAGTCCATCATGTCCAGGTGACACGTTCTGTGTATGGTTAGATGCAACTCAAAATGTAAATAATGGAATTATTGGTATGGATTATTGCTTAAATTATGATAGCACTGTGATGACTCCAACAGGTGGAGCTGAAATAGGTTCTGTTGTTTACAACACAATTGGTCAAGGTAATGGTGAAGAAGTATTATTAAATACAAACATACCAGGACAAGTGTATTCCGCAATTTATTATAATGCCAACACCCCCCAAAATACTTTCTGGCAAGGTCAAGGAAATGTTCTTTGTATCGAGTTTGTTTTAGATGCAAATGCCACTCCAGGAACGTATTCGTTAACTACTTGTGAATTGGAAGAGGCATATTCTCTAGTTGAAATTCCAAGATGTGCCGATCCAGGGGTAGTAGATATTAATACACAAACCATAGGCAGAATAGTCTATTGGGATTATGATAGTATTATGAATGGTCCAGTTCGACCATTACAGTACGATGCTGCAAACCCTTCAACTTATTTGCGTACAGATATTATGGCAGCAAATGATAGCTCAATTGTTGCGAATCCTGATTTAAATGGGCAATTTGCTTGGAATCCAATTGTTGACGATTCTATAAGAATTGTAAGAGATATTCAGGGAACCTATGGTGACACAGGCACTCTTTGTTCTGATGTTTTTCTTTTCATCAATGGAGCTGATGCATATACAGCAGCTTTGATTTCAAACTATGATATGAACAATTTGCTTGACACAGTAAATCCTTGGTATCCAAATCCATTCCAAATGATTGCAGGTGATGTGAACATGAGTGATAAAGTAAGGGCCAATGATGTTACACTAATCCAGTCTAGAAGTGTAAGATCGATTTGCGAATATCCACAAAATTGGAATTATACAGGAGGTACACCAGCCAATCCACTTCCAGGTCCTGGAGCTCCTCCTTCTAAGGATTGGAGATTTCTAGAGATGGAAATGGTATATGACTCAACGCATAATTTGTATCACGAATATCAAATTGATGCTAACTATCCAGTATACTCAAATGGAAATTCAACAGGAGGCTACTGGAGAGACAATGTGCCAACCGTTCCAGAATTGCTCAATGCATCAAACTCGGATTCGACAGTATGCGCTCAAGGTGCTAATAAGACCTATTATGGTGTCTTACTTGGGGACTTAACTGGTAGTTGGGATCCTAATAACTTGAGTGTTGCTAATGTAAGAGCTACTGGAGAAATGATCATATTGGATGTATATCCAACTTCAAATGGCTATTCGGTGGAAGTTTCTTATAATGGAAATGATTTAGCTAAGTCTTTAGATTTGAGATTTGACTACGATCAGTCTTTTGTATCAATTATAAATACTGGAGTGGCTCAGAACAACCAATCTGCAAGTGCATGGGATTGGAATGATTTTGAAAATGATAAACTTTATTTGACCTCCTTCTCTGAATCAGGTTTTAATAATAGCAAACACTTGTTTTCAATTGAACTCGCAACATCTCATAAGATGGAGGTTCAAGACTTTGCTAATGTTTTAGGGCTAATCAATGGAGACATTGCTCAAGTTTCTGTCACAGTTCATGGTACAAATGGTGTTAATGACTTGTTGATCACAGAGGGCTATGTAAACGTTTATCCAAACCCTAGTTCTGATTTGATCAACTTTGAGTATGCCATTGGTAATTCAGAATATGTTCAACTTACAATGATGAATTCATTGGGTGAGGTTATATTTGATCAAAAGAGATCTAATAATGGAAGTCTGCAAATGTTGACACTGGATGTTACCGACTTGTCTAAGGGTATTTATTATTTAAAGGTAAGTTCAAAGGAGTTTAAAAAAGTGGAACGAATTATTATTCAGTAATTTACAATTCTTTCATACAACCCTTAAAACCTGACCTTGTATGTAAGATTCGGCCCAATGAGTATTCATTGGGCTTTTTTTGTTTTCATAACAAAGTTGCTATTCTGGTCTTTTGTTTTAAAAATTTACTCTATTTAAAATTTTATTTTCTCAACAATTCGGATAAAATAATTATGTTCTAATTTTCATCAAATACATTGGAAGACTCATTTTATACAGTTATATGAAGGTTTCGTAAAGTTGTCCTTCCAAGTATCAAATCCCAACATATATTTGTAATGTCTAAAGCAAATAAGAAGTTTAAAAAGACAACACATTTAAACAGATTTTTACAAATTTTAGGCAAAACTAGATAAGAAATTGTTTCTTCGGAAACGCAAAATCTTGAGTGGTAATAGGTTAATTCAAGGTAAATGTGGTTAAAAACCCCTTCTCTGAAGGGGTTTTTTTATGCGCTTTCATCAAATCAAGTGAATTTTTTAGCTGATCGTCTAGATGAAATTATTCATAACTTTATGGAATATGGTGTTTTCTGAACCTTTTACTAAAAGCTGAAAATGAATTACATTATTTATGCCATAAGAATAGTCATTGTTTTGGCTCTTCTTATAGGAAGCACATATGCAAGAGGTCTCCAGTTAGAACTTAAGAGCATAGCCGATTATTATGTAACAAGCTCAGAACGCGATTCATCTCTGCCGCTAAACAAGTCTAAATTTCATCTGGAGTTTCATTTTACTCCTTCAGATGGTGACGGTCAGGGCGTTGATGAAATTATCTTTTCAAGAAATGGAAGAGAGGGAAAGCTCACATTAAAAGATGGTTCAGCCATCATCTCTGCTCATCCAGGGAAACATGTGTTTCAGTTTTTTGCCAACGAAAACTATTTTGAAATCAAGACTGATTCCATTGAAATTCGAGGAGGCTATAGCACTCATATTGTGGTAAATTTTATGTCTAGCATTGAACCGGTTATTATGGATAAACCGGTGATTTATTTTTATCCGAAGGATAAATTGAACGTAGATGTAAAACTAAAAATGTACGAAGGTGAGCTGAACTTCACATATCCTAAATATGATGAAGGATGGAATTTCACAGCTCAACCAAGCGGTAACTTACTTTTTGATGCTCAAGTGCACACTTACCTGTTTTGGGAGGCAGAAACTCAATTAAACTATCAAAATATTAATCTGGAATCTGGTTTTATCGTTCATTCCGACACACTTATTACATTCCTTGAAAGGAAATTAGAGGTAATGGGTTTTAATTTTAAAGAGAAAGAAGATTTTATAACGTATTGGGGTCCTTTGATGACGAGAAATGAATTGAACTATGTTCACTTTATGTTCAACAAGGAGGTGAATGAATATTCTAAACTTGATATTTCACCAAAACCAGATGCCATCAATAGAATGTTTATGGTTTGGGGGGCATGTTCAGATCAGATGCCTAACATAAAGGCTCAAGAGATTGAAACTTTTGATAGAGCAGGTTTTGATGTATTGGAGTGGGGAGGTAGTAGAATCCGGTTATTTGAAAATTTAAGTTATGCTCAATAAACACTTAGTTTATTTATTAATTACTTT
>JALEGO010000798.1 GCA_022763165.1 Flavobacteriales bacterium | reverse complement strand
ATGGATTTGGTGATGTTGAATTGGAACCATTATCGAAATCCCAAAAAAATGTTGAAGCACCAATACTACCATTGAAAAAATCAACTTCCAAAGGACTACAACCTATTGTATCGGAATTGAATGCCGCAATAACTTGAGGAAATATCTCAATATCCGAAGTAGTTGTATCAAAGCATCCATCTTGTGTTTCGACAATTAACTCAACAGTTTCTGTTACCGAACTCAAATTGTTATGAGTAAAGGTTTGAGTAAAAAGAGCAGCGGAGGTATCAGAAGTATTGTTGTTGCCAAAATCCCAGTAGAAGTTAACTGCTCCTGTAGAATTATTCTGAAATTGCACTACAAGAGGTTGACAGCCTTGATTTTTATCTACGCTAAATGCGGCATTTGGCTTTGGATTAACTGTGACAGTTTCAAAGGTTGTATCCATACAACCAAATGGATTAGTAGCAATGAGCCTAACCAAATACTGTACACTATTTGTGGTATTATTAATATAGGTATGAGTGGGTGTAGGACCTGTACCGAAATTACCATCACCAAAATTCCAATCATAGCTTACTGCTCCGATTACCGAAGGAAAGGTCACAACCAAGGGACTACATCCCGAATCTGGTAATGCGTTAAATGTAAAAATTGGTTCTGGATAAACCGTTATGCTCTGCTGAGTACTATCAGAGCAGCCGTTAGCCGCTATTGCATGAAGTGTAACATCATAAATATCAATGAAAAGCGATTGATTTTGAAAAATATATTGTGGATTAGCGCTAAAACTGCTGTCCCCTGTACCAAAATCCCATACATAAGAATTTGCGCCTTGAGATGTATTCGTAAAATTGACAACCAAAGGTGCACAGTCCAAAACGGCATCAGAATTAAAATTAGCAATGGGAGTGGGCCTTACTACAATTGGCACACTTGAGGTGTCTGTGCAACCGGATGCTGTTGAAACAATAAGTGTGACCACATAGGTTGAATCCACTGATGAAGTATTGAGAAATGTATGAGACGGATTCGCAATGGAGTCTATAGTTCCATCTCCAAAATCCCATTGATAAGAAGCTACATTCGTCAAGTTATCGGAAAAATTAACTGTGAATGCATGACATCCAGTATCCTGGTCTGGGGTAAAGCTTCCTGCCGATTTGCCCAAGACTGTCATAGGAAAAGTATCAATATTGAAGCAATTCACCGTGGACACTGAATGAATCACATCATAGGTCCCTGCTGACAAATACAGGTGTGTAGGATCCTCCAAAGTACTTGTGGAACCATCTCCAAAATCCCAAAACCAGCTAATAATAGGATCTCCGCTGCTACTGGTTGAAGAATCTAAAAAGGTTGAAACCACTCCCTCGCATACGTTTTTGGGAATAAAGTCAACCACAGGTGAAGAATAAACATTAATGTCCTTTCTAGATGTATCGAAACACCCACTTGCATTTTCTACGATCAGAACAATTTGAAAAGATCCTGTGTCATAAGTCTGTGGGCTTGGAGCTGTACTGGTGTTTCCTGTAATACCATTTCCCATATCCCAGTTCCAATCAATTGCGTCTACTGAAGCATCTGCAATATTAATAGTTAAAGAATCACAGCCAATACTATCAGAAACTGTAAAATTTGCTTGGGGACTTGGAATCACATGTACCCTGACTGTAGCTGTATCAGCACATGCTGTAGTCGCTCCGGTTATACTAGCTACTATTCTAACATCGTAATCACCGGGTGTTGTGAACGTATGAGAATGTGGCCAGAATCCAAATTCAAAAGGAGAGCCATCATCGAAGTCCCACACAAAGTAGTTGGCACCACCGGTTGTTGTATTTGTAAATAAAATCGTTTCTCCAACACAGATAGTATCGTCCGATGCTGTTATTCCAGCAGAAGGTGGAGGAACAATTTGAACAGTTATCGCAGCGGGATCTTGACCGCAAAAATTGCTATCTATCATATTTACAGTATACGTACCAATACCCGGAAAAGCAATGTCATAGCCTGGTCTTGCAGGAGGATCCCATGGAAGCCAATCTATTATTGAATCATACCCCAAGCCCCAATAATCGCCAAAGTTCCAATACTCATAGCGTTGAAACGTGTTTCCTTGAGGTACACAATTCTTCAAAGTGGCGTTTTCAAAATGAACAACAGTATCTGGATAGCAAAGAAGTACGGCTGATGCGTTTATTCCAGCTTCATCAACGTCCCATATCTGTACCGGATCAAAAGTGGCTACGGTCGGGCCTCCAGTACTACAATAGTTTTCGGCCGTCAATGTTACTCTCGTCTCACAGCTCACAGTTCCCTTTTGATATGTATGACAAAGAGTCGTGTTCCAATTCGTATGATCATAGGTCAAAACAGGGCTCCCATCGCCCCAGTCCCATGTAAAAGTTGTTGTTTGAGAGACATTAGTACTTGAATTGATAAAACATAAATCACCAGGTGCACAAATAGTTGTAAAACCACCCACCGGTACTTGAATAGAGGCATTGACAAATTCTTCCAAGACTACTACACCTTCAATGACGCAACCTCCTGTTGTAATCGTTACAACAAATGTATCAACCGCAGCACTATAGGTATGTGAAACT
>JALEGO010000077.1 GCA_022763165.1 Flavobacteriales bacterium | reverse complement strand
GCGCTACGGCTTTTGCAACATCTAAAATCTTGTATGAGGGGATTTTTGGAACGAAAATTTCACCGCCCCAAGCATTTCCTAAAGCATGCATAATCATGTCTACTCCTCCATCCAAAGTGATATTAAATCTAGTCATGTTAGGATCCGTTATGGGAATAAAACCTTCATTTTTCTTCTTTATGAAAAAAGGTATTACTGAACCATTTGATCCCATAACATTACCATATCGAACCACTGAAAATTTGATGTCTTGCCAACCTTTAATGTTGTTGGCTGCTACAAACAACTTATCAGAAGTCAGTTTGGTCGCTCCATAGAGATTAATTGGTGCACAAGCTTTATCGGTAGAAAGCGCTACAACTCTCTTCACACCCGATTCTAAACTGGCATGAATAACATTTTCGGCACCACCAACATTCGTTTTGATGCATTCAGAGGGGTTGTATTCAGCAAGATGCACATGTTTCATTGCCGCTGCATGAATTACAAAATCTATATCCTTAAATGCTCTCACCAGTCGATTTTTATCCCTGACATCTCCGATAAAAAATCTAATGGCTTTGTATTCATTTGTGGGGAACTCTTGAGCCATAACAAATTGCTTTTGCTCGTCTCTTGAGAATATCACTAACCTTTTAACATCTGGATATGTCTTAAAAATCCTCCTTGTTAATGCCTTTCCAAGCGAACCTGTTCCTCCTGTAATTAAAATTGACTTTCCATTTAAGTCCATTACCTTCTTCTTTTAAGTTTTCGCAAATTCAAATCAAACATAAGTGTTTCTTCCTTTATCAATCAATTCATCATACTTATATTCTGTACTTATCTTTCCAAGATCTATCTCAATAATTCTATCAGTATGTTTCAAAGTTGAGTGCCGATGCGCTATGATAATAATCGTCACACCTGATCCTTTCAGATGTTTAATTGTTTCATTAACCTCTTCCTCAGTCTCATTATCAAGAGCGGAAGTGGCCTCATCCATAACAATAAGTTTACTTCTGTGATAGAGTGCTCTAGCAATGATGACACGTTGCTTTTGCCCTCCACTGAGGTTCTTGCCATTTTCATCAATAATGACGTCTTTGGGATCACGTTTTCCAACAAATTCTGATAGAGAGGCCTTTTCAATGGCGTAGTTCATTCTTTCTTGGTCTACCTCCTTTTCAAGGAAAGCAATATTACTCTGTAAGTTCCCTTTTTCAAGATATGGTGCTTGCTGAACATAGCTTATTCCCGCCATCCAGTCACCAATATTATCTTCATTTAAGGGAATACCATCAACCAAAATTTCACCTCCAGAAGGTTTTAAAAGACCTATTAGCAACTTGACTAAAGTCGTTTTCCCAGATCCCGACTTACCAATAAGTCCAACGATTTCAGCATGTTTCACTTCTAATGAAACATTATCAAATAAAAGCTCCTTCTGACCTTTAAAAGAAAACTTCAGATCTTGGATCTTGATATCATTTTTAAAAGACAAGCTCACTTCATTTCTATCTTCAAAAGATATGTTTGACTTCAAAGGATCAGAAAAAATATTGAACAGATAACTGTATTTTTCGATATTCAAAAAGGAAGCGATAACCTTACTTAATGAAGGTAAGACTCGGTATCCTGAGGCAGCATACACTGCAATAAGTGGAATTACTTTATTGGTATCATTCAATATAAAAATAGAATAACCGAAAATGATTAAAAGTCCCACAACTGTTGCCAACTCAAACATTTTAGCAGGGATAATACCCAAGATAGTTGTAATTAAGCTAATTCTGTTCAGTCTATTTAAATAGTGTGAATAGTCATCTACCAAGTCGTTTTCTTTGCCTCTGAGTTTAACGTCAATAAAGCCAAATGCACCCCTATTACTTTTGTTATACCAAATCGGGGTCAGTTCATTCTGCTCAGTACCATAACGCACTACTTTCTTTTTGACAAGTCTGTTGAAAATGAAGGATATGGGCACAATGGTCATTACTAATAATAAAAAAACCTTGTAATCGTAAATGGCTATACCTGTCACAATCATCATGATGATTGTTAATTCAGTTGTGAGAAGCAATAAGGGAAGCACCAAGAAGCTGGTAAAATGCCTTGGATTTATTGTTAGCTCTCTAAAAATTTTGGAAGAATCTCTATTTTGGAATTCCTCATAATCAGAATTCAGATAGTACAAGTAAGTCTTTCTTCCAATGTGTTCATTTAGGGCATAGACAAATTTATTTTGAAACCAGTAACTGAATATGATAAAACCCGCTCTAAACAAAAAGAATACAAGTGAAAAACATATCAAAAGGATTAAAAAATTTCTTTCACTATCGATTTCCAACCAGTTCTTAATATTGTTTATGGGATTATCAGTTTCAAAAACTTCGGGATTGACAACTGCAGAGATAACTGGAATGAACGAAGCTAGACCCAGTAGATCTACCACACTTGTTATACCGATTAATATCAGTACAATTAAAAATCTTTTTTTAAAACTTTTAGTAAGCAGTTTAAAAACCCGCGAATAAGTCCTAAAGAAATTTATAAACATATCTTTCCCTTATCGAAACTTAAATTTCGTTCCAAAAGTATTAACTATTGTAAGATAGACACTGTATTTGATCCTTTTCGTTTACCAGATATTTTCAAGATCCTTTTTTGAATATTCATGGTTTCGTTGTGAGTAGTAGGTAGAACCTCCTTTTTTCAAAGTGATTACTTGTTTTCCAAAGAGCTTATTGATGAAAGCTAATGGAACCACAATTAAAAAAAACACAGCTGTCAAGAGAATCTTCGAATTGACCCAACCCAAACCATGACCAATTTGAAACCAAATCCAAACTATTTTTTCCTCTAACCAACTGGATAGCATAGAAAGAACACCTATTGATAATGAAATATAGAGAAAAAACATCCTATCACTTAATAGGAACAGGCCTATAAAACCTAAGCAAATTACTAGAATACTTTCCTTCCGTTTTACCTTATCCATTGTTTAAAATTTAATCCAAAACAAATTGCTCCTTCCAGTTATCCTTTTCTTTCCAGACCGGTTGTTTTTCCTTATTGAAAAAATAATTACCGATTATCAAATAATCCATTTCAGTTCGCATCAAACACCTGTAGGCATCTTCTGGGGTACAAACTATTGGCTCTCCGCGAACGTTAAAGCTTGTGTTTACAAGGAGTGGATATTTCGTCAATTGATGAAAGCTTTCAATGAGCTGCCAGTACCGCGGATTGGTTTCTTTGTGAACGGTTTGAATCCGTGCAGAAAAATCCACATGTGTTATTGATGGGACATCGGACCTTTTATGGTACAACTTTTCCTTGATAGAGAAATCTGCATAGTTTGGAGGAAGTGATTTTCTCTTATCTTTTTTTATTTTATGAACTTGAAGCATAAATGGTGATGTTCCATCCCACTCGAAAAAATCCTGCACATTTTCAGCTAATACTGATGGAGCAAATGGTCTAAAGCTTTCTCGGTATTTGATTTTAAGGTTGAGCTTTTTTTGCATTTCTTCGTTCCTTGGATCTCCCAAGATGCTTCTATTACCCAGAGCCCTTGGGCCAAACTCCATACGCCCTTGAAACCAGCCCACTACATTTCCTTTTGATATAAGCTCAGCTACAGTTTTAGTTAATTCATCGAAGTTTTCAAAATATTCAAATTTGCCTTCAAACCTACGACTCATTTTTAAAACCTCTTTATCATCAAATTCAGGCCCTAGATAGGAACCTTTCATGCCCCTCAATTGAGTGGTACGCTCTTTTCCAAAATAGAGGTGTTCTGCAGCTAAAGCACTTCCAACCGCTCCACCTGCATCCCCTGCTGCTGGCTGGATGTATACATTTTCAAATATCTTTTGCTCAATTAGCTTTCCATTCGCAACACAATTTAAAGCTACCCCTCCTGCCAAACACAAATTATTGGAATTTGTCAATCTTTTAGCCTCTTCTGCCATTTTGATTACGACCTCTTCAGTTACCATTTGAATAGCCAAAGCCAAATCACAGTGCACCTGTTCAAATGGAGACTCAGGTTTTCGCTTTAAAATACCAAAAAGCTGTTCCCACTTCTTATCATATATCATTCTAAGACCTGTGGCATAGTTGAAATAACGCTGGTCTAAAAAAATTGAACCATCCGGTTTAAGGTCAATAAGGTTTTCCTTTATGGTTTTTATGAATCTCTTAGTTTGTTCTGAATCTCCATTCCCGTAAGGAGCTAAGCCCATCAATTTATACTCTCCAGAATTAACTTTAAAACCTAAAAAATAAGTAAAGGCTGAGTACAACAATCCTACTGAATGAGGAAAACGCAGCTCTTTTAGAACTTTGATGCCTTTGCCTTTTCCAAAACAAATTGAGGTTGTTGCCCATTCCCCTACACCATCAATTGTCAACACCGCAGCTTCATCATAAGGAGAAGGATAAAAAGCGCTTGCCGCATGCGATAAATGATGTTCAGGAAAAAGTAATTTGATCTTTTTTCTGTCAAAAGGTTCTACCTCAAAAAGTTCATCTTTAATGATTTTCTTTAAAAACAGTTTTTCCTTAATCCATGTGGGCATTGATTTTAAAAAGGAAATAAGACCTTTTGGAGAATAACCATAGTAGGTCTCAAGCAATCTTTCAAATTTCAGTAATGGCTTATCGTAAAACGCTATCGCATCCAATTCATCCAAACTCAGTCCTGATTGATCCAAGCAATATGCGATTGCGTTTTTTGGAAAGCTTTGATCATGTTTCTTTCTGGTGAATCGTTCTTCTTGCGCAGCTGCCAAGATTTCACCATCAACGAAAATTGCAGCTGCTGAATCATGATAAAATGCCGAAATGCCAAGAATTTTCATCCTAAAAAAGTACTGAACGGATTATGATTTGTCATTTCCATAGGTATAACCATAACCATAGCCGTAACTTCCATAACCATAGCCATAGCCCCCATAACCATAGCCATAGCCTCGGTAGTAATATCTCCAACGCCTTGGCCTCACACCATTGAGAACAATAGCCACATTCTCAAGAGTTGTCTGACTCGACAGTTCTTCAAGATATCGAAGGCCCTTACGCGATGCATATTTCACATTCATTACAAACAAACACACATCAACCTTCTCCATTAAAATGACACCGTCACTAATGACACCCACAGGAGGCGTGTCTAAAATAATGTAATCATACTTCTCACGATAATAGTCAAGAAGCTCATCTATTTTTTCACTAACGATAAGTTCAGATGCGTTGGGCGGAGGAGGACCAGCCAAAATCACATCTAAATTCGGTATCTCAGTATGATTCAGCATATCATCAATGCCACATTGACCAATCAAAAATGATGATATCCCTGTTTGCAATTCCATTTTGAGGCCTCTATGTACTTTTGGCTTGTGTAAGTCAAAATCAAATAACAAGACCTTTTTTTCGGCCTTAGCCAATATCGTTGCCAAATTCAATGAAGAAAACGTTTTACCCTCGCTTGGATAAATCGAGGTATTCATTATAATGTTATTCGTTTTCTGCCTTGTCAAAAAATTCAAATTTGTCCTTAGACTTCTAAAACACTCTGTAATATGCCCCTTGGTATCCATGTCGACAATGACATAGTCAGAAGCCGCCTTTGAAGAATATGGGATAGACGCAATCACCTTCATATCAGTAAGGGTGCTCAATTCTTCGACAGACTCTATTTTATTAAACAGGGTGTTTCTTACCAGGGCAATGAATAGTGCCAAAAGAAAGCCAGCCGATAAGAAATAAACGACTGTTTTTTGTTTATCAGGACCTACAATCCCCACCGATCTCGGCTTTTCAATGACTTCTGTTTTTGCCACAATTCCAGCTTGTGAAATAATGTTTTCTGCTCTTTTTTGAAGCAAAAAAGAGTACATATTTTCATTCACTGACAGTTTTCTTTCAATGTTCAAAAGTTCTCTCTGGTTTTGTGGAATTGACTCAAGACGCCTTTGATATTCCAAAAGCTCTTCATTAATTCGAGCCAGTTCATTTTCCAAATATTTTTGATCATTTTCAAGATAGCTGATCAGTGCACTTTTCATGTTGGCGATCTTCTTGTCTATATCGCTCACCGGTAATGCCTGTTCAGTTCCTTTTTCCAAAATTTTGTAACGCTCTGTCTGCGCTTCGTAAAGTTTGTTTATGGAACTCTGCAAAAACTCATTGTCCTTTAAAATGTAAAATGAAGGTGGCAAAAAAGCTTCATCCTTATTTGATAAGATATACTCATTCAGTTCATCAACTGATGATAATCTTAACCGCAATTTCTGTTTATTCTCCTCAAGGCTGATATATTTCCGGTAATATTCCGTTTCTTCCCTCTTGATGTCTAATATTGCTCGCTCTTCACGGTAACTCTTAATTTGAGATTCAATCTGGTTTATGATAGCGACTACCTCCGAAATCTGATTGTCAATGTGTTTTAGAGTATTCCGGTTAATATCAACTCTATTTTTTGTGGTTGAGGCTACATAGTCCTTTGTAAGCACTTCCAAGAAACGAACTGCTCGTTCAGGAATACCATCTACTACCTCAATATTCAAAATACTTGTCCATTCAATGTTGGATACTTTTAATGCAGACTTATACTTGTTGATCAATTCATACTTGGGTCTGAACTTAAACATATAATGAATCTCTCCGGCAGAACGTGCTCGTTCCTCATT
>JALEGO010000797.1 GCA_022763165.1 Flavobacteriales bacterium | reverse complement strand
TATCATTTAAAATGATCCCCACATGAGTAATGTTTCCCTCATTATCATCGAAAAAAGCCAAATCTCCTTGTTCTGCTTCTTCAATGAAACTCAATGTTTGCCCCATTTCCGCTTGCTGATAGGCATCACGAGGAAGCTTTATACCACACAACTTATATACAACTTGTGTAAAACCGGAACAATCAATACCAAATGGACTTCTCCCACCCCATAAATAAGGACTGTTTTTATACATCATAGCATAATTCAGTAAGCGATCCCTTACATTCTCAGTAACATCATTGACATTACCATGAAACTCAAAGCTTCTTTCCCCAAGGCTAAATTTTTTATTTTCAAAATTATGGAGTGTGGATCCTGAAGTGATCGCAATAAGATCATTTTCATTTTCCTCTTGTATTAGTGAGACGACATCAACACAAGCCTTAATGTTTGGATCTTTTTCGCATGCATCAAAATCATCCTTTGTCAGCTTAAAAACCTGTTTATTGTCGATCCACCCCTCATATGAATCAAATGAGCACCTAATTCTGCTCCATTTTTTTCGAGATTCCAAAATCTTATAAGTCTCGCCAAACAAGATTTGACTGACCATTTGCGCTTTGTCACTCGGCTCCTCACGCAGGGGAATAACACTTATTACGGATACACCGTATTCCACTAATTCGAGAGTTTAAAGTTTTTCAATGACCAAGGCAGAAGCGCCTCCACCCCCATTACAAATTCCTGCAGCTCCATACTTCCCATTAACCTGATTCAAAACACTAATTAGCGTCACAACAATTCGAGCTCCAGAGCATCCTAATGGATGACCTAAAGCAACAGCTCCTCCGTTGACGTTTACTTTAGTAGGATCAAGTTTCATCTCTTTGTTATTGGCAATTGCCACAACTGAAAACGCCTCGTTAATTTCGAAAGCATCTATTTGATCAAAAGAAAGGTTAGCTTTTGACAAAGCTTTTGGAAGTGCTTTCGAGGGGGCAGTTGTAAACCACTCTGGAGCTTGTGCTGCATCCGCATAACTTAAAATTTTTGCAATGGGTTTAAGATTATGTTTTTCAACAGCATCTTTACTCGCAAGGATCAATGCTGCAGCACCATCATTTAATGTTGATGCATTTGCGGCAGTCACAGTACCTTCTTTCTGGAAAACTGGTCTTAGTGCTGGTATTTTTTCCTTTTTTACGTTTTTATATTCCTCATCTTCAGTAACAAGAATCGGATCTTTTTTTCTTTGAGGTACCTCGACTCCTACAATTTCATTTTCAAACTTATTAGCCGCCCATGCGGATGCTGCTCTTTCATAAGACTGTAAGGCATAGGCGTCTTGTTCCTCTCTGGATATGTTACATTCCTTTGCGCATAATTCAGCAGCATTTCCCATGTGATACGCATTGTAAACATCAGTTAAGCCATCATGCACCAAGCCATCGACCATGGTACCATTTCCTAATCTATAACCAGTTCGAGCTTTTGGCAAATAGTATGGTACACTTGACATATTTTCCATACCCCCTGCAACGACAACATCATTATCTCCAAGAAGAATTGATTGAACACCAAAAGCAATTGATTTCATACCCGATGCACAAACCTTATTGACAGTGGTACAAGGGACTTCATCACCAATACCAGCAAATTTTGATGCCTGACGCGCTGGAGCCTGACCTAAACCAGCCTGTAAAACGTTTCCCATGAAAACCTCATCAACGTTTTCCGCTGACAAACCTGACTTATTTAGTGCACCCTTTATAGCCGATGCACCTAAATTAGGAGCACTTACACTTGACAAACCACCTCCAAAGCTTCCCATTGGAGTTCTAACCGCTGCAACTACGTACACTTCTTTCAATTCACTCATTTTTTCAATAATTAAATGGCAACAAGGGCCAAAAATCTGGTACAAAAATAGAGAATTTACTCCAATCTTTCGTTTGAAATAGGTTTTTAAAATAGGGATTATATTTGCTTTCAATGAAAGAGAAATTTTACCTCCTCATTAAGAACATCCCTCAATTTTCCAGGTTGGGTCTGTCCATTTTGTTTGTGGCAACAATTTATTTTCTCATGCCCCAAAAGAAGACTTTCGACTATCAATACGAAATTGCGAGGCCCTGGCTATACAATGATTTAATCGCTCCATTTGACTTTCCCATCTACAAAACGCTGGAGGAACTAGAAGAAGAGCGGCAAAATGTAATGCAGAGTTCAAAACTCTATTTCTCCGTTAATGATACTATTGTCCACAAATTAAAAAAGGAACTAGAACAATCTATTATACCCAAGACTGAAACAGACTCGATAAGCGCAAATCGTTTGAGAAAGGTCTGTTCTCAAATATTGGACTCAATATATTCCATTGGGATTTTATCTTGGTCCGATCAATTGGATCAGTTAGAACCAGAGGATCAAATTTACCTGCTCTATGAAAACAAAATTGAATCCCAAGTAACAGTTGATGGCTTATTGAACTTTGGCTTAGCAAAAGTTCTTGTGAATCAAATCGGGTCGGAACAGTTATCAGAAGATCAGATTGAAATGATTGTGAGAAAGCTGAAGGCCAACGTGAAATATAACCCAATAATTACTGAAAAATTCCGAAATGAGAATTTAGACAATATCAATCCATATAAAGGAGCGGTTCTTAAAGGTCAAGTCATTGTTGAGAAAGGAGAAATCCTTGACGAACAATCGGTTAAAATTCTTAAATCGCTTAACGAAGAATACAAAGAAAAGTACCTGAGCAAATTTGGAACAGCAAACGCTTTTGGGCTGCTGCTTATTATTGTTGCCTATACAGGCGTCTTATTTTACCTAATCTCTATTTTTAATAAGGAGATTATCGCAGACATAAGAAAGTTATTCTTTATTTATCTTCTTATTGCCCTTCAACTTTATCTAACTTTTTCAATAACAAAAATTGAGCAACTTGATATTTATTTACTGCCCTTCTGTGTTGTGCCCATTTTGGTGAAAACTTTTTTCAATGCCAGATTCGCTGTTTTCATTTCTACTATGAGCGTGATTATCTGCTCATTCTTAGTGCCAGATCCTTTGAAGTTTATATGTATGGAATGGATGGCAAGTGCAGTGGCAATTTCGGCCTATTCTAACCTTCAACGAAGATCTCAGTTTTTTTATTCAGTTCTCTTCATATTTTTTGCATACAGCGTGATTCATCTTTCATTTGAACTATTAAAGGTAGGAAAGGTAAATCTTGAGGAGTTACAAAGGCTGAAGTGGTTTGCTTTTAGCTCTGTCCTGACGCTGGTCATTTATCCTTTAATGTATGTCATAGAAAAAGCATTTGGTTTTATTTCTGACATTACGTTGTTAGAGCTCTCTGACACAAACTCAAAATTACTAAAGAGACTGTCTGAAGAAGCTCCCGGGACATTTCAGCATTCTCTTCAAGTAGCAAATCTTGCAGAATCTGTGATTCAAGAAATTGGAGGTAACCCTCTCTTGGTAAGAACTGGGTCACTTTATCATGATATTGGAAAACTGGATCAACCAGAATTCTATAGCGAAAATCAACATGGACATAACCCCCATGACGCTTTAAGCCATGAGGAAAGCGCAAAAATCATTATCAATCATGTAATTAAAGGTGTGGAGCTAGCCAAAAAGAATAATATTCCAGAACAGATTGTAGACTTTATTCGCACACACCACGGTACAAGCTTAATTCGGTACTTCTTTTATTCATATAAGAAAGAAAATCCCGATGCTGAAATTGATGACACAATATTTAGATATCCCGGTCCGCTACCGCACTCGAAAGAAGCTGCTGTTCTGATGATGGCCGATGCAGTTGAGGCATCCTCAAGAAGTCTCTCTAAATACAGCTATGAAGATATTTCAGATTTGGTCGAAAAAATAATAGAGTCTCAAATAGATGACCATCAATTTCTTAATAGTCATTTGAGCTTTAAAGAGCTCCATCGCGCTAAAGCTATTTTCAAAACCAAGTTGAACAATATTTATCATTCAAGAATTTCTTATCCAGATGGAAAATAACTAAGTTCTACAAATTTCCTTTGTTCAATTTGCGTGTTGAAATAAAATTCAAAATTAAATTTCATAATTCAGATATACTTTGTACATTTATAGGGCCTCATAAACTTGATAATTAGCCTATTTAGGCAACGATTTTTACAAATTTTCGTCTTTTAAGACACACAAATCATGAGGCTGAGACTTTACCTTTTAGTACTAATTTTAAGCAGCTCTTTTCTCTCTTTATTGGGTCAGTCCAATCTTTTACAGGTTACACATAGTGTTTCTCCAGATGTAACAATTTGTGGTCCAAATGAGGTTTTTACAGTTGACCTGTACAACCCTTCGCCTTTTATCATGACCAACACTCAACTGGAAATCATTCTTCCTCCTGGTTTAAATTATGTTCCTGGGTCCATTCAGAATGCCTCAGAATCCAACATAAGCGTACTCAATCACCCCTATTTTAATGTTCCTGATATTGATACACTTACCTACGCAACCATTACTTTCGAAGTCAATGCAAATTGTGATCTTCTGAATTATGCATCTTCCGGACAAATTTTATTGAGTTTGGCAAGATTGGACTATGTTGCCAATAATAACAATCACTTTGATGATGATCAAAGCCCATCATTTAATGCATTAAAACCCAATTTATCAATTGTAGGTGTTTCCAATCAAGTTTACTCAGGTGAAATTGGAGATGTTTACACAAGATGTATTACTATCACAAACGGAGGGTTAGGATCCCTAAGTGAGTTTACATTTTTGGATGAACATGGCTCAGGAATTCAAATCAACAATGTGAGCAATGGAAATTGGTCTAACGTGGATTCTACTGAAACCATCATACTCACAGGGCAGGATTTTCTATCCATTGGAGATGGTGACACATTGTTTGAGAACGGAGAGACTATTGATATATGTGAAACAGTAGAGATACTGAACTGCATTAGTGTAAATTCTGAGTTTACAGCATCATGGGGTTGTGATGCAGCTTCTTGTCAATTTTCAACCTCCAGTGCCAATATAGTTTTTCCAAACTTGACGCCAGATATCTCTATTACCAGTCAATCAGACATGGGAGTTTGTATTGGCACCTCATCTCCAAATCTTCAACAATTAACTATTACCAACAATGGACTTGGAACAGCAAAAAATGTCCTCTTAGAAATATTTCAAGCTTACGGTCAAAACAATTTTCAAAATTCACAGAGATCTTTCATTGATGAAACCAGTTTCACAATGACTTTAAATGGCGCTCCAATAACAATTTCTATTGATAGTACAAGAAGTAATAGTCCAAATAACTCATGCCCAGGCACCAATATTGGAATGGTATACGTATCCCTACCAGACATTTTGTTTCAAGATACGCTCATCATAGAATGGAACACATACTCATGTTGTGTTAGTGGTTGTACAGGCACAATTTATTCAAACGGCTGGTGGTACAGAGGTACATATTCCAATATATGCAATTCAAGTTTTGTTATTCCACAAGCTAGAGGAAGGAGTTACTCAGCC
>JALEGO010000796.1 GCA_022763165.1 Flavobacteriales bacterium | reverse complement strand
ATCCACACAACTTGTAAGGGGCAGACTTGGACAATTATTATCATCAAAGGCAGTCACGGTATAGCAAGTTGGTACAGCAGGGAGATCATCATGTTGACCAGGTCCCACCCAACCATTATCCCAGGTGTAAGTAAAACCTTGTCCGCTTCCTCCCTCTGCTGTTGCGGTAAAACTAGCAGTTCCACCAATACAAATGGTGGTATCGGGATAATGATCAATTGCCACTCTTACCTGAGACGGTTCTGAAACTGCAATATTCGTCTCAAATGAACAATTGTTTCCATCAAAAACAGTTACTGTATAATTGCCCGCACATAGGCCATTGGCAACACTTACAAGCTGACCATTGCTCCAAGCGTAAGTATATTGTCCCGGAGTTGTGCCACCGTTGCCGACTGCTGTGGCCGTTCCATCACAATCTCCATAGCATGTCGTCATCGAGCTAACTACATTCACTGACGGACCGGGATTTGCAGGAACAATAACATTGTGAACTTTTGCACAATTGTTTGCGTCTGTTATTGTTACAACATAGGTCCCTGAATCAACATTGTTCAGGTTTGCAGTGACCGCTGCATTATCCCATTGATATACAAATCCGCCTGCAGCGCCACCAACGTTTAGCGTAATTGAGCCATCGTATTTATCACAATTAGCATTTACAATTACTTCTTGAATATTGAAGTCTGCTGGTTCAACTATATTGCCATTGTCTACTAAATTGCAGCCATTGTCATCAGTAATAGTCACAGAATAATTTCCAGCGCATAAGTTGATAAGGTTGGCAGAATTTTGAGCTGTGTTCCAGGAATATGCATATGGAGGTGTTCCTCCTGCAGGATTCGCAATAATATTTCCATCACAAAGACCGAAACAACTGATATCAGCTGCTGCCATTACATTGGCCAATGCTTGAGGTTCTGTAACGACCACAGGAATATTCGTAGGGCAAAATTTTGAGCCGATATCAGCACCTGTGATTGTATAATTTCCTGCTGTTAAGCCACCAAATTGACCATTGCCTTGTACGGTTGCGAAAACCCCATTGAAGAAATGAAAATCTGTAATGTTATTATTATTATCAGTTAAGTTTACAATTCCATCATTGCCACCATTACAAAGAGGTTCTATTACAACAGGTGTAATATCAATATCCAACACTTCGATGGGCATGTTTTGCTGTGTTTGACAAATACCATTTGGCATGACAAGCGTATAAGTAACATTGTGAATTCCAGGACCAGCCACAACTGGATCAAATTCAGAGGGGTTTACAGCGTTGTTCACACCATTCCCAGACCATGCTCCTCCGGGATAGTTCGTTCCAAGCGGAATGCTGGCGGCTCCTTCACATAACGAATCATCAGAAGTTAAGAATAAATTGGGAACAATATCTCCAGCTATAATTTTAGACTCTAATGAATCTGAACAACCACCTTGATCAGTGACCGTGACCCAATGAGAACCAGCACATAAGCCAACAGCTAAATCACCGTTTGCAACATTGTTGGACCATGCATAATTGTAAGGAGCAGCACCTCCATTTACAGCCAATTGGACTTCACCATCACAATCTCCATAACAAGATTCTGGAGTTATATTTGCTGCAATTATTTGGATATCCGGACACTTAATGGATACCGAGTCAATACCTTCACATCCATTCGCATCAGTGACTGTGACATAATACTTGCCACATTCCATATTATTAATGGCGGCTCCAACGGTGCCATCACTCCACTCAAATAAATAGGGAGGAGTTCCACCAACAGCAACAGCGTTTCTTGCATATGTAAGACCGCAAGCTGCTGGATTTTCATCCAAGCCCGCATCCACATTGATGCCCTGAACAGTTACACTGTATGCCCGCGTGAAAGTTCCCTTAATCGGACAAGCATCATCCTCAATAGAAACAGTGAAAGTATATGGAACAGCACTAATATCTGCTGCCGTTGGATTCCAAGTGAAAGTAGCAGTAGGGTTGTTTGTTCCTTGATTCACCACATTCCAGTTCCCAGCAGGAATACCGTTGTTCCATGTCATAGTCAATTGATCATTAATATCAGGATCAAAACCTTGAATTGTAAATACAACTGGTGATCCAGCACATACTACTTCAGAAAAGGCGCCTGATGCAGCCGAATTTCCAAATATGTCTCCTGGCTCAGGATTATCGTTGTTGCAAGCGATGGTATTGAGCTGTATATCCCTTATCGTTGAACCAATTTTAATACCACCTCTCCATTCTTCAACTAAAACAGCCAAAACCGTTACCTCAATGGCATTTGAAATAAAACAAATATCGCCCGTGTTAGGATCAATGTTGAATGCTGAACCTGGAGGTAATGACACAGGAGAAACAGCGGAAAATCCTGGGGAATATGTTACTGTTCCACCAGCATTATCAGTTTTTGGATCTATCAGTGTGTAAGTCAGTAAGTCTCCGTCAGGATCTTGGGAGCCTTGATTAAAGCAAAACTGCTTGTTGATACATGCATAAGGGACTGGGTCATTTGAAAATGTTGAAGAGCTGTTACATGGAGCATTCAGGTTGTCTAAAGTAGCTTCAACGTACATGCCTTGTCCACCTGGATTTTGGATATTCGTTATAGCTGGATTTCGACAACATATTCTATAGGAAAAAACCCAATCTGTGCATGACTGAGGAAGTGTCACCAAACCTTTATAGACTCTTTTCTCTACTCCCCGGTATCCATTTGCTCCTGGTACACAATCGGTTTGTATCGCTCCGCAAACAGGCGTTACATCTACAGGATATCCAGGTTCTAAATTCAGTTTGACATCTATGTCATTTGCACCTGTAAATCCACATGTCTGAGAGCTTATCGTTACGGTTGGACTATTAGGCGCATTGGCCCCTGAACAATCTCTATAAAATGCCAAACTGACCTCATAATTGTTGCCCCCAAGGCACGTATATGTTAGATCAGAGCCAACTGCATGTGAAGCTTTGGTTTGATTTTGGTAAGCAATATTTAGGCATAGGAATACTGCACAGACCTGGAATATTCTGTTCGTTTTCATCTTCCGTAAATTTTTTGATTTGTTGTTTCAACTAATAGACGAACAAAACTTAATTGGTTGCCAATAAAACCGTTTGGATTTTTTAAAATATTGTTTTATAGAAAAGGATAAAATGAATTTTTATTTTAAATCAAAACTTAGTCTTCATCCAATAAACCCCACTTTTATGATTGTAAAGCTTTCAAAATCAATGAAATGTATTTCAACAAAAGGTATCTCTTGCTGCTAAGAATGTATTTGCATGAGCTCGAATGATATCTTTTATGTTTTTGGCGTATCCACCACCCATGCTTACGGCAACAGGGATATTTTTATTCTTACAGAACTCAAATACTATATGATCCCTCTTTTTGATACCATCAATGGATAGACACATTTTGCCAAGCTTATCAGTTTTAAGAATGTCTACACCACTCAGATAAAAAACAAGGTCTGGCTTTACATCTTGCAAGCTTTCAAGTGCCTCTACAAGTGTTGTAAGATACGCTTTGTCTTCAATGCCATCAGGAAGTCCAATATCCAAATCTGACTGTTCTTTTCTGAGGGGATAATTGTTTTGCCCATGCATGCTAAATGTAAAAACTCTGGAATCATTTTCGAAGATTTTGGCGTTACCGTTACCTTGATGAACGTCCAGGTCGATAATGAGGATTTTAGACACAGTATTAGAATGAAGCAACTCATTAGAGGCAATAGCGAAGTCATTAAACATACAAAAACCTTCACCTCGATCTCTGTAGGCATGATGTGTTCCTCCGGCAATATTTAGTGAAACACCTGTTTCCATGGCATGAAACGCGCATTCCAAAGTGCCATGTGCAATGTGCCTTCCTCTTGTAACCAACTCTGGGTGAAAAGGAAAACCCATAGCTCGAATTTCTTTTTGACTTAGACTTCCATTTTTAAGTTTTGACCAATATTCCAAAGAATGTGTGCGTAAAATTTGTGCTTCTGATAGTGCTTTAGGGTGAAAAAAATCTTCCTTCGATATAATGCCTTCATGCAAAAGCTGCATTGGTAGCAACTCATACTTTATCATTGGAAACCGGTGCTCGACAGGTAAGTGTCGGTATTTGTAGATGGGACTAAAGGCTACTTTCATTTTTAAAATCTATGCAACCTCTTGCATGTTACATGTATCTAATCTAAAAAGATCAAATGAAAAAAATAGTTGTAATAGTAACACTAACAATCGGAATGTTTGGATGTTCAAAGAAAAGAAATACTGATGCTAAAGTCATTAGAAACTGTACCGGCATTTACTTAAACGTTGACAATAAAAACTACAAAGTATGCAATCGAGATATACTTCAAAATTATGAAAACGAAGAACCATTAACAGCGACTTTTAAAAAAGCTGAGGATTGTGATCTTCAATCAGAGCTTGTTTGCTTTATGCATTTTGATTTTGAGCATTACATTGAAATAAAAGACATAAAGGAATAATTTTTTGATGCGGTGCAACCATTTAATTCAGGTATGTATCTATACTAAAAACTTATTATGAAAAAGCTAAGTATCATTTTAGGCATAGGAGCGGCTCTGACATTCGGAGCCTGTAAAAAGGAGAAAAATGTAAGTTCCGAAGTTATTCGTGATTGCACAGGGACTTATTTAAGACTTGATGAAAAGGATTATAAAGTATGTAATATCGATATATTGGAAGGTTATGAAAGCGAGACCAACATCATTGCAACATTCAAAAAAACAAACAACTGCGATGATCCAGAGGTAGCCGTGTGTCTGCTATATCACCCTTTCGAACATTACATAAAAATTCAATCTATTCAAGAGTTTGAGTTACAAGCAAAATAGGAGTTCGAAGAAAACAACAATTAGAAATAGAAAACAACAATTAAACATTAAAAACTATTTATTATGAAAAACAACATGAAAATTCAGGTCATTGGAATCTTATTGATAGCAATCTGTTCATCTTGCAAAAAAGAGGGCATTGAGAAAGGAATGACCAAGCAACTAAAAAAAGAAATTAAAACATTTCAAAAGGATGATTCCTTGTGTGATGAAGCTAAGATAGTTGAAAGAGATTATGATGGCTATAAGTTATACCTCTTTGAAAATTCATGTCTTGATGGATTAACGGTTGTAAGGAACGAAGAAGGCAGCCAAATTTGTGAATTTGGTGGTATCAGTGGATTGACCTGTGATGATCCCAACTTTAATCAAGACTTAGTTTCGGAACAAGTTTTATGGAGTAATTAGAAAATAATTTAAAAATAAAGTAAAATGAAAACAATAAAATTAATTTGTGCGGTAGGAATAATCTTATCTGGATTATGTGTTTCCTGCAAAAAGGAACCTCTTCCTAGAGTAACGCCAACCCCCGTCATTTTGAGCACTGAAAGTTTCATCTTTAGCCGATATCATGGAATGTGTGCAGGAGAAGAGTGCGTAGAAACTTTTAAACTTGAAAATGGCGCTATTTATGAGGATACTCTTGATCAATATTCTTTACATAATGATAATGGGATATATGACTTTATCCAGCATAATGGCTCTTTCAACCAAATAGCAGATATACAAACAAATATTCCCGCTATTCTTTTGAATGATACCTTGAAAACCTATGGTATTCCAGATGGGGCAGATTGGGGAGGCTATCAAGTAATTCTGAATACTGATACTCAAACATATAAGTGGAACATTGATAGAATCAAAAGCAATATTCCTGTAGATTTACATGTTTTTGTAGATTCTTTAGAATCCAAAATAAACCAGTTACAATGATACAGGTTGATATTCAAACAAATTGCTCATTTTTGTTGATCCTGTAGGATCCAAAAAGGCATAAGAATTCACTTAAAGAACCGTTTTGAAGACCATATTTAAACAAAGTGATGAACAAATTATTTCGGGTTGTGTCAAAGGCAACCCGAAATCTCAGCGATTGTTGTATGATCGTTATGCTGATAAAATGTTTGGTTTGTGTATGAGATATGCTAAGGATCACGATAGTGCGCAAGATATTCTTCAAGATGGCTTCATAAGAGTTTTCGATAAGATAAAACTCTATAGAGGTGAAGGTTCGTTTGAAGGTTGGATGCGAAGACTTTTTGTAAATGTTGCTATAAGAAGCATACAAAAAGACAAACAACTGTATCTGGTTAGTGCTGTTGAAGAAGTTCATGATGAAGGAGAGAACACAACAGAAATAAATTATAACTCGGATGAGTTACTGAATATTATTCAAAAATTGCCGAATGGATATCGATTGGTATTCAACTTATACGCAATAGAAGGGTATTCACATAAAGAGATTGCGGAGCAACTGGGCATTTCAGAAGGGACCTCCAAATCTCAACTTGCAAGAGCGAGGAAGGCATTGCAAGAAATATTGTCGAACTATTCTGAAAATTTAAGATACGATGGCCGATCAGGAAAATATTGATGATCTATTCAAATCGGAACTTGAGAACAAGTCGGTTAAGGCTCCAGCAGGGGCTTGGTCTGGAATTGAAGCAGGGATGCAAGCCAGACAAAGATCAAAGAGAGGGGGCTACTTGATTGCGGCAGCAATTCTATTGCTTCTTGGAACAAGTGGGCTGTCTTTTTGGCTTGGCCTCAAGAGCAGCTCGAATAAAGAAATTATCACCAAAACTATTAAAGACACTGTTTATATTGAAAAAATCATTACTAAAGAAATTCAAACCGAAAACAACATGAGTAAGTTGTCAGAACAGATGCAATCTGAAAATGCACAACTAAAACATGAACTGGCCCACAAAGAAAATTTGATCCGCTCGCTAAATGAGACAAATTCTAAGCTTACAGCTTCTATTTCGGACCTTCAGGAAGCAGTTAATGATCAAACGGATTCCCAGAATAATCAGATTTACAATGACTTGAATTTTTCATCAGATCCAATTGGATTGATGCTTACTCCTAAATCTTGGTTAGGTCCTGGAATACTCAAAAGAGGGCCTGAAAACACTGAATTGGCGGAAGTTCTTAGTAAAAAGAAGTCTTTTTCAAACGAGACTTCTATAGCGTTTTTCGCTGGTCAGGATTTCTTAAAATTCAAAGCATTGGGCTATGTTGAATTCCTTGGAGCAAAAGACGATTTTGTACAAAAAGCCAATAATTTCCACTTAGGAATGGGAGTTAACAACAGGTTTCATGAAAGGTTTGAATGGACTACGGGGCTTTCATATAACTGTAGAGTGGGAGAAGTTTCTGATAATTTCGAAAAGACTTACTATTATACCACAAAGTCTGAAACTGAAAACGAAGTAAGTCCTTTGGCCGCATACGCTGATGCTGGACCCCAGTCATATGAATCATTTACTAACTTGGAAGATGAATTAAATGCATACCAGCAGAATAACCTTATTGAAGATATAGATTCAGCAGGCAATATTGTGTTTGTAGAAAGTAGCAATGCTCGGGAGCCTCAGTTTCGAACAAAATACAAAGTTCAATATATTGACATTCCTTTAACATTACGATATTACCCAATCGTGAATCGCAATGTTGAAATGCATACGTTTTTAGGAGTATCAGGAGCAATTTTTTCATCGATGAATAAAGTCTCTGAAATCAACGATGTTTCTAGTATTTTTAATGAAAAACAAACACCAATACAGCATTTTGCCAGTTTCAATGCTTTAGCAGGCCTTGGAGTGCATTATAAGGTGATGTCCAACTGGGATATTGGTTTAAGTTATCAATTGAGCCATACTTTCCGCAGTAAAAGACACAATTTTTTAGCAGAAGAGTTTAGAACACATAGTGTTCGATTGGGCTTGCGTTATAGACTGAAATAACTGGTCTAAGAGTCCAAAAAGTCATTGACAATTTTGCGAGCTTCGCTGAAAGCATCAGTCAACACAACATTCTGTATGACAACATCAAATCGAGCTGAAAGGGCAATTTCTTGTTCGGCTTTTGCAACTCGCATGGCAATTTTCTCTTCGGTTTCAGTAGCTCTAGATTCCAATCTTTTTTTCAATACATCAATAGAAGGTGGATCGATAAATATAGATAAGCAGCGCTTGCCGAAGTACTTCTTTAGGTTTAATCCACCAATAACGTCCACATCAAAGATGACATGCATGCGACTGTCCCAAAGTCGGCTAATTTCACTTTTTAGAGTCCCATAGAACTGATCTGGATACACCTCTTCCCATTCGACAAAGGCCTCTTCTTTGATTTTTTCTTTAAACCTCTCAACACCAATAAAATAGTAGTCCTCTCCATTTTTTTCATGACCTCTTTCTTCTCGGCTTGTGGCAGAAATTGAAAAAGCCAAATCATCCCGAGAACCGATCAAGTGATGAACAATTGTAGTTTTACCCGCACCAGAAGGAGCTGATACAATTATGCTTTTTCCTTCAAACATTAAACGCCTAAGTTAATGAATAGCCATTGATTTTTTGATGTCAAAGAAAGAATATAATAAACATCAAAAAAATCTAATAGGATCACATCACTTTTGGGGTGGAGCTCACTGGCATATGAGTTTAAGTTGATTTGAACTATGCTTTCAAGACTTGGGATAGGTCCAGCATCGGACTTTTTTAATTCTGATAAATTATAAATGCGATAGTTTTTATAGCTCAGGTTTTCAAGGGAAAAGGCTTGAGAATGGTCATCTATGATCTCCAAAACATTTTCTCTTCCGTTATAAAATACCCCGTTTCCAAGCCTAAAAGTCAAGCTGAAGCTGGAATCAGCATTCATTTCGGCAAAGCAGGTATCTGCTATACTATCTCCATCAAAGTCTCCTATAATATGGTCATGTGCTGGAAAAAAAGAAAGATTCAAAAGAACGAATAGAGCACTATAAAACATTAGCACATTGTTCCTTAATTTTTTCCAATTCGTCTTTCATTAAGACGACATTTTTTTGGATTTCTGCATCATTGGCTTTGGACCCAATAGTATTGATTTCACGACCAATCTCTTGAGAAATGAAGCTCAGCTTTCTGCCTTGTGCCTTTCCGTCCATGGTTTCCGAGAAATAGCCACAATGACTTGCCAATCTAGACTTTTCTTCAGAAATATCCATTTTTTCTAAGTAATAGATCATTTCCTGCTCAAATCGATTTTCATCAAAATCAGATTCAAGAGCAATGGACTCAAGGCTTTGTTTAATTCTTTGCTTTATTCTCGGCTGTCTTGCTTTATCTTGCTCATTTACAGCTGATAGAATCTCAGAAATATTGCTAACCCTGCTTTGCAAATCGCTCTCAATAGATTCACCTTCACTAGCTCTGAAACTGTTCACATCTTTCAGAACACCATCCAGCAGGTCAGAAGTGAATTGCCATTCAGCATCACTCATCTCATCCTTGTCAGATTTTAATACTTCAGGTAGTTTGAGTATTGAGTCTAGCAAATCGGACTTGAGGGGAAGATTTAGGTCATTGAGGATTTTGCCAAGGTCATCAAAGTAGGATTTAACGAGCTCCTCATTAATCGTGGCTTTCCCATCGATGCCAAGGGATTCGGTGAAAACATTGATATCGATTTTTCCGCGCTTCAGTGCGTTCGCAGTCGCCTTGCGTATTTCCATTTCTTTCACACGGAAATAGGATGGGCATTTTAATGAAATATCAAGCTGCTTGCTATTAAGAGCTTTTACTTCAATAGTAATTTTCTTTCCTTCAAAAACTCCTGTTGCTCGGCCAAAACCGGTCATAGAATATATCATAGGCGCTGCTTAAAGCATTTAGTTCTAACTTTCAACCAATGAAATGTCAAACTGTGTAAGCTGAACGAATTGTTGAACTCTTTGATCTACATCAGAAGAAGAGAGTCCGATTAGTCGTTCTGTTCCAAATTTCTCAACAGTAAACGATGCCATTGCCGATCCAAAAATGACCGCGCGCTTCATATTATCAAAAGAAACATCTCTGGTTGCTGATAAATAGCCAATGAAACCTCCAGCGAAGCTATCGCCTGCTCCGGTCGGATCAAAAACTTCTTCTAAAGGAAGGGCTGGTGCAAAAAAGACTTCTTTTTCTCGATTAAATAACAAAGCTCCGTGCTCTCCCTTTTTTATAATTAGATACTTCGGACCCATAGTCAATATCTTCTGAGCCGCCTTAACCAGTGAATATTCTTTGGTCAATTGTCTGGCCTCTTCATCGTTTATCGTCAAAACATCAACTCTGGCAATAGTCGCCATAAGTTCATCCCATGCGATGTCCATCCAAAAATTCATGGTGTCCATTACTACTAGTTTTGGGCCATTCAACTGATCCAAAACTTTACTTTGTACAGAAGGTGCAAGATTACCTAACATGACAAACTCAACATCTTTATAGCTATCAGGAACAACAGGATCGAAATGCTCCAATACGTTTAATTCAGTTACTAAGGTGTCACGAGTATTCATGTCATTGTGATACTTGCCTGACCAGAAAAACGTTTTTTCACCTTTTTTGATTTCCAAACCTTCTTGATCTAATCCTCTTGACTTCAAATAATCTAATGTATCTTGAGGGAAGTCATCACCAATAATAGAAACCAACTTCATATTATTTTGATGATATGATGCTGCCAATGCAATATAAGTTGCTGCTCCACCAACAATTTTATCTGTTTTACCAAATGGAGTTTCCAAAGCGTCAAACGCCACAGTTCCTACTACT
>JALEGO010000795.1 GCA_022763165.1 Flavobacteriales bacterium | reverse complement strand
TGTTCCTTTGTGTTCTCCAGATACTTTTTTTCCCAACCAGTGTACTTGACTAGCTTTGGTATCGATTGAATAAGATCCATCAGTATGAACCTTTTTTGTTGCAAAAATAGATAATGCACCTGCTGCAACGATTAAACTTAATAGTTTGATTTTCATAGTTATTAATTTACGATTTAACTTTATTTCTAAACTTATCCAAGAGCTCATTCAAAATTTGAGCCTCACTTTCTTCTAAAATTTCTTTATCATCAAAAAATTGTGGCCTACTGTCTATTTGCTCAAGTAGTGAAAGACCTTTCTTAGTGATCAATACATCAACTTGCCTTCGATCATCTGGGCAGGTGTTTCGCTCAATCAATCCTTTAAGTCTCAATTTTTCGACCAATCTGGAGGCATTTGACATTTTATCCAACATTCTATCCTTCAAAAGGTTTACAGATGCTGGATTAGGAAATTGCCCTTTAAGAATTCTTAAAATATTGAACTGTTGAGTCGAAATACCATACTCCTTTAACGACTTTCCATGTAGAGACAATAACCAGTTCCCTGTGTAGATTATATTTATAACAGACTTGTGCAATTCGCTTTGAAAAGACTTTTGTTTGATATCCTCTGCAATACCCATACCGCAAATATATGTATATACATCTAATGTACTAACATTTTTACAAAAAAAGACAACGCATAAACATAAATACCTGATAATCAGATAAATTTATTTACACCCAAGACTGTTTTTAAAATATAAAAACGGCTACAATAAGATATAAGGGAACCTATTCAAATGAATTCAGTGTCTTTCTAATAATGGAAACACACTCCAGAATCTGCTCTTTGGTAATGATTAAAGGTGGGGCGAATCTGATGATATGTCCATGAGTAGGTTTGGCTAACAATCCATTCTCCTTCAGTTTCACACAGATATCCCAAGCGGAAACCTTATCGGTCTCTTTAATCACTATAGCGTTTAAAAGACCTTTTCCTCTTACCAATTCAATAAGGTTGGAATTCATATTTCTGAGCTCCAATCTCAACAATTCACCGAGTTCCTCCGCATTTTCTTGAAGGTTTTCCTCTTTGACAACCTCAAGCGCTGCAATAGCGACTTTACAGGCTAAGGGGTTCCCTCCAAAAGTAGATCCATGTTGACCTGGCTGAATACACAACATGATGTCTTTATTCGCTAGGACAGCAGAAACAGGATAAACACCCCCCGAAATTGCCTTTCCAAGAATAAGTATATCAGGCTTAACTTCCGGGTTGTTTTCACAAGAACTTTGACAATTGCAATTGCCACAAGTTGCCAACAGTTTTCCAGTCCTGGCAATTCCAGTTTGAACTTCATCTGCAATTAAAAGAACATTCTTTTCTTTACAAATTGCAGCACATCTTTTCATGTAGTCATCGCTAGGCACAAATACTCCGGCCTCTCCTTGAATGGGTTCTACCAAAAAGCCTGCAACATTGGGATCTTCGAGTTCTTTTTCCAAAGCCGCGACATCATCATAAGGAATGGATACAATTCCTGGTGTATAAGGACCAAAATTCTTTGTCGCATCCGGATCGTTCGAAGCTGAAATGATTGTGATCGTACGACCATGAAAATTATTTTCACAAACTATTATTTTGGCCTGATTTTCAGGAATTCCCTTCTTCTCATATCCCCATTTTCTGCACAGCTTAATAGCTGTTTCAACGGCTTCAGCTCCAGTATTCATGGGTAAAACCATGTCAAACCCAAAATATTCTGTAATATATTTCTCATAGGCACCTAGAGCGCTATTGTAAAAAGCACGGCTTGTTAATGTGAGTTTATCTGCTTGGCTTTTTAAGGCTGAAATGATTTTAGGGTGTGCATGTCCTTGATTGACAGCTGAATATGCAGAAAGAAAATCGTAATATTTGTTTCCTTCTAAATCCCAAACAAAAACACCCTCTCCCCTATCCAAAACAACTGGTAATGGATGATAATTATGTGCGCCATATTCATTTTCAAGTTCTATTGCTCGTTTAGAGCTTAAGTTTTGCATTAACGTCTCCATAATATCATAATTTTGTAGTGAATATTGGTGCAAAGGTAGTGACATTCCATCATCTTCCAATATTCTGTTAACAAGATCTTATATGAAAGGGAAAAAGACATTTGAAAATGTCGAAATTGAGGACATTTCTGCAGAAGGAAAAGCGGTAGCAAGAGTAGATAATAGGGTAATCTTTGTGGAAGGTGCCGTACCCGGAGACCTAGCTGACGTTCAGGTCATTGGTAAAAAGAAGAAATTCCTTATTGCAAAACCCACTCATTTTCATCGAAAAAGTGAATTGCGATCCGATCCGAAATGTGATCACTTTGGTGTGTGTGGTGGTTGCAAATGGCAAAATATGAAATATGAACACCAGCTGTTGTTTAAGCAAAAACAAGTTTTCGAAACGCTTAAACGCATTGGCAAAGTTGAAATTCAGGAGGAACTACCAATCGTAGGAGCTGAGAAGACAGAGTATTACAGGAATAAAATTGAATTCAGTTTTTCAAATAAAAGATGGCTAACATCCGAGCAAATTGCTTCAGAAGAAACCTTTGAAAACAATGTCTTGGGTTTTCATGTGCCAAAATTTTTTGACAAAGTTGTGGATATCGAAAAATGCCACTTACAAGAAGACCCTTCCAATGATATCAGGAATTTCATAAGGGAATTTGCTTTGAAACACAAAATCAGCTTTTATGATATCCGTGAACACG
>JALEGO010000794.1 GCA_022763165.1 Flavobacteriales bacterium | reverse complement strand
GTCAAATGAAATTGTTATAGACTCTGATTTCGTTGTACCGCAGACATCAGTTACTTGAACTGTATAGGTTCCATTTGGAAGATTGTTAAAGATGTTTGAAGATTGCGGACCTACTAATTGGGGGCCAGCAATAATTTCGTAAGTTAAAGGTGATAAAAAATAATCATCTAGAGCCTCTACTTCTATACCAGCACCAGAGCACGACTGAATTTCATCCAAGTCAATTTCTGGATCTGTGCTGTATGTGCGTTGGGAAATTCTTCCACAAGTATCTTTAACAGAAATTGTATAATTACCGCCCTGAGGAACCACAAAGATGTTACTGCTTTGATAAGGAAAAGTTACCTGGCCTGCCGTTATTGCATATTGGAGCCCCATAAGCTGAGTACCAAAAGGAACCGATTGGGCAGCACCTGAAATCTGAATATTATTACAACTTACCTTTTCAAGGCTGGCCAAGGCTTTAGGCGTACCAAGATTTAAGTGCGCTAAGGTGTATGTTTTTGTTTGAATATTATTGCATATATCAACTACTTGAATGGTATAAATTCCAGCTGATAAATTGGTAAAAACGTTAGAGCTTTGCGGCCCTGCTGTGACTGGAGATGGATTGATCAAAGAGTAAGTAAACGGAGCAAGACCACCAGTGACGTTAACTGTTATCTCACCATCTGTTGAACTTGGGCAAGTTGGTTTTTTATCTGAAAAAGTCAAAGAAGGCACCTGATAGCTTCCACCTACAACCACTGTTTTTGTAATGGTAGTTGCACATTGATCCGTTACTTTTACTTGATACGAACCAGCCGGTAATCCATTAAACTGATTACTCGATTGTGCAGGTCTTTGTACAGGCCCAGAAACAATTTCATATAAGTATGGAGAAAGGCCTCCGGATGCATTTATGGTAATTGATCCATCAGATGCACATTTCGAATTCACAGTTGAACTCGTGAAATTTACAGCACCCGCTGGACATTGACCTTGAACAAACTCAGTCCAACCGAACAGAGAAAAAAATACAAAAAAACATAATACATAACCCCTCATGTGCCCCAAGATGTGAAGTCCATAAAAATGGACAGTTGTATTTATTAGTTAGACGCTAATAAGTGAGGTTTTATATACGTTTAATGCAATTTTTTGAAAAAAGTTACGTTTTTCCACCCATTTTTAGCCAAAACACTAACAATCAGTTAATTATTTTTCTACTTTAAATTGATTTTCAGCCTGGAAATGCAGAACACATAAACGTTGAAGAGCTTTTGAACATTAAAACTTAGCTTGGAAGCCTTATAGATTTTTTATAGGCAATAATTTGTTTAGCTGTATCAATTTGAGAGAAGTTTTGTTCTTGCTCATCTAGAATAAAAGGTGTTCTTAATAAACTGGGGTAAGTTGCTAGAATTTTGAGATAATCCCTGTCACTCAATCGTCTTGGGTCAAAGTTTTTCCAAAAAAAAGGGTGTTCCCAATTCAACAATCCACTTGCCGGCATGTTTGCTTGTTTATGGATCTCAATTAACTCTGATGAGCTTGGAGGATTCATTGAACAATCTCTTTCTTGTATTTTGATTTCTTTTAACTCTTTGTTAAATAGAATTTTACGATCCTTAGCTTGCTTTGAATTATAATAGAGTGTAATAGATTTATTACTGGGCTGGTATGACATTTGTATTAATTTTAATTTTAAAATCTTTGATATAAATTTTCCTGAAATACTCCCGCGAAAAACGAATGGCTTTGGTAAGTGACTGAAACTTTTTTATGGCAATATTTCGATAAATCGTCACCGCCCACTCCTTATCTTTGGTTTTCCTGATAATTATTTCATTTAGTTTGAGTTTCATGATTTTCAGTTTTGCATGTAAAAAGAGCTTCTCACTTGTATTGAAGCACAGGTGAGAAATCTTTTTCCAAGTTTATTTCGCTATTAGCGATCTTAATATCCAAGCGCTTTTTTCATGAAAAAGCGTTCTTTGCACACAAAGATCTACCGTTCCTTCATCCGTATGATCACTGGCAAGCGTTCTCAAGCGTCTTAATGTTTTGATTACTTGCCTATGAGCTCTCAGTAGATGCGCAATCATTCTTTCAGAACTGAGATCTTTAGGGATCTCTTCTATCTTCGAGTTGGCGCATAAGGTTGTGATATTACCATCTACCAATGCTCCTAAAGCTCTTATTCTTTCAGCGATCACATCGACAGCCTCAAACATATTTTCATATTGACTTTGAGTAAATTCATGGATACTCATAAAATGATTACCTCTAAAATTCCAATGCACCATTTGACTTAAATTCATCAACTTAAGTGTTTCACCTAAAAGTTGATGTAAGCCTTCATTGATTTCTTTGAGTGCTTTTTCACTGATTCCGTTTTCTGGTTTTAACATAAATTGGTCATCCCCATTGAGATGAACTTCTGACAAACTAATTTTTTCCATTGATTTAAAATTTTTCTTTTTTTAATTAATATTTAACTATGCCCTTTCTAATACTTCATTGAAGGTCAGAATTGGCAGGTTTACTGTTTCGACTACATCGGTGACTTTTGACCTTAAGAAGAATCGCTCCAAAGCATTCAAATCAGGCGTGGTCATAATAAGAAGGTCTGGTTTTATTTTTTGAATAACTTCATGGATACCATCGTCTAAGTTTTGATTATCATATGCATGAAAATCGTAGGAGTTTAACTTAGCATTAGCCACGTACTTCACCATGTTTTGATGAACTTCTTTCTGATTTTTAAAATTAAGGGGTGTATTAATTCTTACTAAGTGCGCTTTAGCTCTCACATTATGAATGAAGTCAGAAATACGCTCATCGATAGTGCTGAAATCTTCAAACTCAGATGCAATGATCACATTTCTAATTTTATCAAATTGAAACTTTTTCTGAACTGAGATTAGTGGGATATCCATAGAAGTCAGTAAGTCATTAATCTTAGAACCGAATAGGAATTTTTCTACATCCGATTGACTATCATCAACTCCTACTACCACATAATCTGCCATTTGCTCTTTAAGAGCATTTCCCAGATCTCTACCGGGCGGTTGAATATCCACATATGTCTTTTCAATGAGATTTGCACACCCACTTTTCCTAGCATACGCATCCAACTTCACCTTCATGTTTTGGGTATATTTAAGCAGAAACACATCCTTATTTGTGTAGGGTGCACTCCGTGAAACCTGTCCCATGGAATTGAAACTCGCTGTTCCTGGCTCATGGATTAAATGATATAAAACAAGTTTTCCATTAATCTGTTTGGCCAATTTTCCGGCAAAATCTAAAGCTATTTTAGATTTACCATCAAAGTTTATTGGCACTATTATTCTTTTACTTTTCATTATTATTTTTTTAGGTTAATATTAAATCTTTCGGAAACCTTTTTCCAATTGATTTGGTGTAGGATTGCCTTTAAATACTTCCTTTTTTCAAAGCCATAATCCATAAAATAAGCATGCTCAGACATGTCAATGCATAGAAGTGGAATATCATGTGCGGAATTCATGCATGGATTATGGTTTTGTTCTGTAGTCTTAATTTCGAGAATACCTCGATCCATTGTTAACCAAACCCAAGTGGCGTTTGGACTTGTGGAAGCCTGCAAGGCCATACCATCTATAAGTGTTTCTAGCGAGCCAAATACACCGACTATCATTTTCAGGAATTCGTGAGAAGGATACTTAGCTGCTTCGTTTTTTGAAGCCCGAAGACTTGTCCAAAATAAGGTGTGATTATAATGACCACCAGCATAGTAGGCAAGATCTTGATCATATTGAAAACCTTCTTTACATAGCTCTTGAATTGAAGCGTTCTCTAATTCCGTCCCACTAATTCTCTCATTCAGCCACATCACAATGGACTCGTGATGACCCAAATGACTTCTAACGCTTTCTTCAGATAATGTTGGACTTAAATCGCTAGGCTCATAATCCAGAATTGGTGTTTTGAAAAATTCTGGGATCAATAATTCTTTTACATTCTTATTCATAGTCTTTTATTTTCCAGGTAATGTGATTATTAATTTGTACGCATGAGAATCGGACGATTTGGGTTTCAATTTGATGTCGCCATTGTGTAATTTCAACAATTTTCTCATGAGCATCATTTTTTGTAACAGGGGCTCTCCGTAAAACTGTTCGTGCCCCAAGTAACGTTCGTTATTAAAAAGTTGTAGTAGTTTTTTTGTGACTAACTTGTCAGGAACCGGAGAGAACTCTATTGTTCCTGCATTAAACTTATTACCATCCAGCTCAAGTTCACGGAGATTCGATACTTCTCGAATCCGTATGGGCTGCAATTTTTGATCCTTCTTTGAAAAAAAATCGAAGAGAAAACCGAACACGGATTTGATGATTTCATAATTTCCATAAACTACAGGTAAATTCACCGCAAATAAGCCCAAATTGGCAAAAAGATCCGGTCTACTTTGCTTAAGATCATCTAATACATCATTTAAATCTACCCATTCGAATTCATCCTTGATTTCTTCTTTTAATCCCATATCAAATGCTACTATCATGATATTTTACATTTTTGAATTAATTGATAGGCTTTATTGAACTTATCACCAGAATTGGTGACATGTAAGTAACCTTTATTGAGAGGTGTTCTAAACTTATGATATTGATGAACAATATACGGATTAACTCTATCCTCAACATTTTGAACGCCCAAATACACAAGTTCAGATGGAGTGTACATCAAGCCATTCATTGGATCTTGAAGACCAATACCTCTTTTCCTAAGGTTGTAACTGACATTATACCCAGTTTTCTTCAAATTTTTCATTTTATTCAAATACTGTTTACTGGCAGCCATTTCTGTCGGCAATATGATTTGAAACTTTGCCGCAAATGCTTTGTGAAGGCGAACTTTATGATCAACGCTAAATATTGGAACAACTACGTTTTGCTTGTCAACAGCAATGTTTAACATAGGTTTTAAATTTGCCGTTGTCACAATGAAAAACTTTGTTTTCAAGTTTGAATGAACTAGCGTTTTCAAACGATCACCAAATGATTTATCAAAATCTTCATATTTAGCTATGATAATCGCTCCATAAGTTTGACTACCAATCGAAAATTCCACATCCGTTTTTTGTCCAGAAAGGTTGGTATGCTCACCATACCATGATTCAGACATCGTATGTCGAACTTTCCCTCGAAAGTCCTCGATCATTAAAATAATTTCATTGGTTATGATTTTTCTTATACTCATATTTAATATAGTGAAAAAGTCGATCCAGAATTCTTTAGTACTGAAAATCAGGTGTTTACGCATTCATTGTTGTGGAAATTACTCTACACATTGAGGAACGCAAAGCTTTTACTGGGCGGATTGGATCAATGTTTTCCAAGGTTAGACTACTAATATCTATAAATTGCAGTCATTTTTTCATCTTGATGATCTTGATCTATAAGAAAGGCATCACCTCCATTTCTTATCGTGTTGATAACACTTAGATTTAACATACACACATCAAAAACACGGTCCTTATCTTCTTTTATTTGAACCATTTCATTGCTCAAATTTTGAACACCTATAGCTGAGACCCTGCCATCTTTTGAAGCTTCATATACGTCAATTAAATCCTTTGGGTCCTTCAATTCTTGTCCTTCAATGTATTTCACCTTCTTTTCATTGAAAAAATCTTGCAACTTTTTTACCGCCATTTCGTGAAGAAGTAAAATATTCTCTTTAGCATAGTTTCCTCTGATTTCCTTATCGAAAAAACTCAACTTAGTTTTTGAGCTTCTCACCACAGACATCATGCGATCATCGGCAACGAGCAAAACAGGAATCTCATTGTCAATTTTTGTTTCAAGAGCTTTCATCCATTCATTTACATAATTTGTTAAGGCTCTGTTTGATTTGTCCAACTTAGGATTTTGTTTATGTATTAGACTACCAGACCCTATAGAATGCCCCTGAACAGCACCTTTGTTTCTAGTAATTTGAAATTCAGAAAAATTACCGATGGTTTGAATCTCTTCTTCAATATCTATTTCCTCTATCCAATATCGGCTGCATAGAAAGGGTTGTATTTTGCTTTTGTTTGCGATTAACATGTAAAAGTCATCATCCTCATTTAAAACAGGCAATATTGATTTTACATAAAAATGATCACTGACATAGGTAAATGGTTCAAAATTGATTGGCAAAGCCAAAGGCTCAAAATAATTCTTGTTTGCAAAGATTGCCAGACCATCGGATTGATATTTCCAGAAGGACGTATTTTTTTCAAGTTCGTAAAAAGGTCTCAAAAACTTTTTTGCCTCATCTTCTTCCAGAACCGTAATAATTTTTGATTTTAATTCCTTTAAGATAGATGAAAATTGAATACGATTGATATCCGAACCATCCCTATGTGTTGGAATGAAAAGAGATGCATTTATATCTCCTTTCTTACTAATAATTTGTTTTAAATCTTTCTTCTTTAATAGTTTCATAATATAAATTTTATTGTTCTAAATTTCTTGAGTAATCATTGCTTCGATAAGCCATATCTTCGTCCTTGTTGACAATGATTATCTCCGCTCTTCTATTAAGGGCATTTTCGGAATCTGAACATTGCCTTGGCCTATCACAATCGTTCACTAAATGATTTTCTCCATGGCTTTGCACAATAATTTGCTCATCAGTAACGCCCTTTATTTTTAAATATGCTTTTACAGCTAAGGCTCTTTCATTTGAAAGTTTATTGTTGTAGGCATTTGTACCAAAAGCATCCGTGTGTGCAGCAACCCAAACCCGTTTATCTGGGTTCTTTTTCAAATATTTGGCAAGTCTTTTGACCTTCTTTTTTGCGCTAGTTGTCAAGTTCGATTTATCAAATTCGAAGTATACGTTGTCAAAAGATCTTTTAGCTGCTGGCCTAAAACGCGTAGGATCTAATTCCATAGTGACTCGAATGGTATCATTACAATCGTATTGATCAGGATATAGCGTTAATTCAGACTTATTGTGATTTTTTGCTTTCGCACACAAGAAAAAATAATCCTCAGCAGCTATTTTGGTTAGGAAGGCGTTATCCGCTGTTTTTGTCAAAGCACTTATATTTCCATTATTGCTCTTGATGGATAGCGATAAATCTTTTATCGATTTGTTCTCCGAACTGTTCACCGTAATTTCTAGAGGCACTTGATCAAATTTTGAGTAGTAATAAATGTTATCTATACCGGATTCGTGCTAAAATATCCTCTCGATCCATCAGAACTTAATGTCAAACCAGCATCATCCTTTGTAGAATTTATAGGCTTGGGCAATAAGCTCGGCTTTTCGGTCCAAATGTTCTTTCGCTTTACTTTATAAATATCCAAGCCTCCTGGACCTCCTTTTAAATCTGATGAATAGTAGAGATAATCAGTACCATGAATATTATTGATTACGGGAAACAGTTCATCACCATCACTATTAATGTTGTCGGATAATTTGATTGGCAGAAATACGGTTTTTGTTAATGGATCTACATAAGACACATACAAATCTGTTTGTCCATTTGGATTTGACATATCACTTGCATAGTACAACCACTTACCATTGGATGATAGTGTAGGATGCATACAGCTATAATCATCTCCATTAATTTCCAGTTTTTCAGGTTCGAACCATTGACCATTAGCGTCTTTTCTTAATCTGTAAATTTGAAGATGTACAACATCATTCTTTGACGTTATTACGTTATTTGATTCATCAAGATTATGTTTCGTGTAATAAATCTCATTGCCATTCTTGTTAATCGCAACTGCCCCTTCTCCAAATTCGGTGGAAAAGTCTTCCATAAAAGGTTTGATATTGTATAATACCCCATTGGAATTAATGTCTGCCTGATATAAATCGGAATGAGGTCTACCCGTCCACCCAGCAGTTTGATTGTCATTCTCGAGATTACGTTCAGAGCTAAAAATTAACTTACCATTATAAAGTAAAGGGGAATAGTCACTAGCATTTGGATGACTGCTTTGCATTTTTGAAGCGATTCCTTTACCTTCTGATGTCTTAAAGGAAGTAGTATCTAAATAGTTCAGTTTATCCAACACGATTTCTCGTTCTGGTTCTAATTCATGGTATTTAGTATACCAAATTTCTGCAGCTTCAAAATCTCCTGATGCCTGAAGCGCCATTGCATATCTCAAATGATTCTCAGTAGAAAGCTCACCTTTCTTAAGAGCTTCTTCATAAAAAATAGTGGCTTGTTCATATTGATTCAAAAGCATGTAAGAAGAAGCCAATTTTGCTGCATCTTCAGAGGATCTATTCTTGATCTTTGAGTAATTTTTTATTGCCTTTTGAAATTCGAGATTTTCGTAGGCCTTATCCCCCAGCCTTTCATAATGACTACAAGATGTAATGACAAATATCATTGCCATAATTAAATAAGTATTTGATTTCATAATTGACTTTTCTCTATTAATAGAAAAGACCGATCCTAATTATAATTAACTGAAAAACAGATATCTAAAAATTCACCGCGTGTTAAACTCTACATGTGTTGTAGAAAATTATCCACAACCATTGAGGCTACTTCAATGTGACCGATAATAGTAATGGTAAGTGATCCGATCCTATATTCGATAAAGTTTTGAAGGCCTGAATTTTAAAAGATCGCTATGAAATGCGTGATCAAGAGGCAGGCCCGAGGTTCATTAAACTTTCATTATTTCTTACAAACTAAGTTCATTGATCACAGAAATGGCTCCACCTTCATAACAATTCTCAATCACAGCATCTTGTTCAAACAAAGAAGAAACCTCACCTTTTACTGTTGCTACCCCAGATTTCACCTCAACGGTAATGTCGTCAGAATCAACAAATGGAGACCAAAAAAGTTGGCTTTCAATGTCATTTTTCAACTCCTCATCTGCTTGTCTTGTTGCTTGTAGATACGCTTCAGATTGAGTGTGTTGTTCCAAGCCCAATTGATTCCTTACTTCTTTAACACCAGGTAAATTGAGCACATAATTTTCCAATCTTTTGGTTTCAAAATTCCCTAGAGGTTTTCCTTTGAGCACTACCATTCCGTTCACACTGTTTACCTCAATTTTTCGATCTTGCCAGACCGAATCGTAATACAGTTTTTCCTTAATTCTCTTTTCAATATTTTCATCAATTAAGGGATTTGCCCAAGTCACCAAAATAGCAGACTCAACTTCCCTTACACCTAGAGTATTTTTTGCAATTTTCAGCGCCTCTTCTTGAGAACGATTCCCCATAACTCTGCCATATAATGTTACTTTTCCGTGATCAACACCCACACTCAAATTCCGCCCCATTGTGAATGGGTTTTGCTCAAAAGCATTTTCAATATGTTCTTTAATTTCCCAGTCCAAAACATCTTGAGCCGCATTATTTTTTAAAGTTCCTTTATCAAGGATCCTCTCAACTATCAGATGGTCATCATTCACATCTTGCACTCCCATAACCCAAGCATGCTGAAAGGCTCTGCGTTTTTCTGGAATGCTTCCCACCATACCGGACAAATAGACTACTCCTTGTTCGACCGAAACATCTATTAAATTGTCTGGAAGTATAATGTCATTTTCGATTAAAGCCAGAACATCAGCCAATATTTGATTATCACTGCGATAACTTAGATATTTTATACTAACATCATCCACAATATGAGCGACACCTGAAATAGTGCTAATCAGCTCTTTAAACTCTTCTTTTTCGGCTCTTGAATGAACCGTTCCCTCCATAAAAACGGTATCTTTATTTACTTTCCAATGAATATCAAAACGATCTACTGAAGGATTGTCTGCTACAGCCTTTTGAATACTTAATGAAATCTCTGATTCTTTTTTGGGTATAGCCACAACATCAATTTGGTCGTCCACTGCTTTCACTCCTTTAATATGGGCAATCAGAGTAATAATTCTATTTTTCTTGTAAAGGTTATCCACTAAGCCTGAAACATTGACTCTGTGATCATTCACTCTAATTTTTACGTTGTTCGCATCATATTCAGGATAAAGCTGCAACTCATAGTCGATTGCTTCTTCTATTTCCAAATCACTTTGAGACCAAATAGATAAACTACTCAGCAACATTATTCCAATAACTATATTTTTCATTTTATTCTTTTTTGACATTGTAGTCAAAATTTTATGCCATGTGCTTTTCCTGCTTTCTTTACCAGGATCCCTAGTAATTATTTCCACGAATCGCTCTAAATCTGTAGAAAATATTCTACAAATCCCATATCAATTGATCTAAAAATCAGCCAAATGGAAATTGGCACATTTCTTTTAATAGAATAAGGAAAAAATTATGAAAATCATTATCACAATATTGCTCGCTTTAAGTTTCACACAACTTCCAGCGCAAGATTTAGTCATTTTTGAATCTGTTGAGAATGGCAACAAGGACATCACATTAAAACTTAAGAAGAATGGTGTTTTCGCACTAAAGGTGTTTTCAAAATTTAATCTACCCAAAGAATCATATCGAGGTTTTTGGTCTAATGAAAATGGATACTATTATTTATCCTTTAGGAGAGCAAATGACTTAAGAAATGTATTTACCGAGCATGGTAATTTAAGTTGTGGTGAAGTCGAATTTATCAATGGACGCATTCTTAAAGTCAAAGCAAATGATCGAATCTGTATTTATGGTATTGCCTGTGAGAAAATATTAAATCAAGGAATGGCCAATGCATTTAATAGTTGGACGGATCAATAATTATAAATTTCAAAAAGATGCATGATGCCAAAATTGTAGAATTTTAATCCCGTTTGATGTGAATCAAATTCCACAACAAAATAAAACATAAAATTCATTATAAATTGATTATCAAATATTTAAATAACAACTGCAATTTGGTCTGATTACTGCCTTCTTCATACTAAAGATAAATTATGAGTAAACTATTAGCAATATCGTATGACAGCATGTCAAAAGCAGAAGAATGTTTGAAAAGAATGCAGAATTTGGAGCATCAATACTATGCAGATATCAAAGATGCGGTGATAGCAGAAGTAAAAGAAGATCAAAAAGTAAAATTGCATCAAACCAATAATCTTACCGTTACATCGGCCATCTCCGGGGGATTTTGGGGTAGCTTTATTGGACTCTTACTGACGGGTCCTCTGGGGATGTTGATTATTGGTGGAGTTACAGCAAGTTTGAGCGCTTTGAGTGCTAGGTGGACTGATTATGGAATCAGCGATCCCTTTATGAAGGATTTATCTTCTCATTTGAAACCGGGAAGAGCCGTTGTTTTTGTTTTACTTGAGGATGTTACTTTCGATAAATTGGTAGCAGAAATCAAACCACTTAAGGGAGACATTTTGCATTCATCTTTTAGTGATAAACAGATTGAAGCACTGCAAATGGAATATTCTGAACAACACTGATACCATTCGAAAACAACAAACACTTTACACGTTCAATTTTAGCATTGAACGTGTAAATTCATTTTCGCAAAACATTTGAAATGCGATGTGATTACAGCATCCAAACCCATGAAAAAATATTTAGACAAATTAAGTAAAATATGGTCAGATAATGACATTTTCAACTACAGCGCCTCCATTGCATTTTATACGATATTCTCACTCCCCTCAATCTTATTTTTATTAATCAACTTAGCAGGCTTGGTCTTGGACAAGGAAGCCATCAGAAACGAAATCATTGATAAATCACAAAAAATTATTGACTACTCCAGCTCCCTACAAATTGAGACTTTCATGGACCACATTTCTTATGAAAATTCCAGCATTTTCATGAAAATTTTTAGTCTTTTAGTTCTTATCATTGGAGCAACGACCGTGGTGATTTCGCTGCAGGATGCTTTGAACAAAATATTTGGTGGATGGAAACAACAAGAACCTGGAAGCATTATCAAAAAGCTCTTACTAAATCGTGTACTTTCATTGGCCATCATTTTGAGTATGGTCTTCGTTGTCATAGTAAGTCTATTCCTAGAATCCCTCATTAATCTTGTGATCGACCGTGATATTTGGATCAACTTAAATTATGCCTCGTTGGCACTGAATCATCTTTTAGCCATTTTTACGATTTTGATATTTTTCACCTTAATTTACAAGTGGCTACCAAACGTCAAAATTCAATGGTCCACAGCTTGGAAAAGTGCTACACTTTCCACCTTATTATTTTATATTGGAAGATTTCTGATCAGCTACTATTTGAACCATAGCACCATACTAAGTGTATACGGAGCTGCAGCATCTTTCATAATAGTACCAATTTGGATTTACTATTCATCTTTCATTTTTTTGATAGGTGCTGTTATGGGCAGAGCCATTTGGTTTTCTCCGAAACAAGAGGTTATGGAAACTGTTCCACAGAACGTGTAAAACCTCCCCAATTCCTTTTTACAAATAAATCCGTAAGCAACTGATAATCTTTTATTTAAATTAAGAATGATTTATGGATTTCTTATTGCATTATTCTAAGAAAAAATAATTATGAAGAACCCAAATAGATCGAAATTAAGAATCAACATTACCTTTTTTATCCTCATGATGTTTATGATTTATGTTGCCAAAGGGCAAGATTTTATGGTAATAGATCAAAATAGTGCATCAATAGAAGCTCAGTTGATGCATGACAATGATATCAAATCTTTAAAGAAGGACTGGAAAAATTACTTAGATAATCAATATGATATTGAAATTAATGGTGTTGGTTTCTTGAAAAACAAAGATATACTCAGCACTCCAGATGATGATAACTCATGGACGATGTTGACAAATTTTGAAAAGGTCGATGAACAGAAAGCTAAAATGACTGTGGTTGTAAATGGTTTAAATAGTAATGAGAAAAAAGTCTTTGGGTCGGAAAAATCGGCCGTTAGTCTCCAAGCATTGGTTAAAGATTTTGTAACAAAATCGAAACAAGAATACTACAGCGAAAAAATTGAAAAAGCCGAAAAGCATCTAGCAAAACTTGAAAAACGGCAAGCAAAAATGAGCAAAAAGAATGACCAAATGCAGGAACAAATATCTGTGAATCAAGAAGAAATAAAAACCTTAAAAGAAGAAAACAATGAACTTACGCAAGATATCAAAGCACTACGAAAGGATTCGGAAGAACTTGTTGGAGAAATTAGCAGTTCCAAGAATAGATTAAAAAGTTTGAAAAGCAACATTAAATAGAGGTTTTGTTGAATTATCGGTAAAAATGAGGCAGGAAATTTTCCTGTCTCATTTTATTGATTTAAAACCTATTAGGGTATGAAAATTTTTAACGCATTGGTAAATTTATTGTCTACCTTCGGCTTAATCATTTTCAGCTATTATTTTAGTGCAGTCGGATTCGAAGGAAAGACTATTTCTTCTTTGAGCAATAAATATGAAAACCTCTTTACTCCTGAATCTTATGCCTTTTCAATTTGGATCATTATTTTTCTAGGACTGGTGCTATTAGGTATTCGCCAAACAGCGCTTGTATTGAGAAAAGAGCACTTAAACATCATGCCTGACAAACTTTTGACCCTACTTACTACCGCTATAGGATTTAGCATTGGCTGGCTTTGGTCTTGGCTAGAAGAATACATTGGTTTATCAGTTATCTTTATGGGTGTTGCTCTAGTTTCATTATTGCTATTAATGCACTTATGTGCCAGAACAAGATTGTCAAAATCTTGGCCAGAACAATTTTATTATTGGTTTCCCATATCTCTTTACAGTGGCTGGTTGACGGTTGCATTCATTGTAAATGTATCTTCATATTTAACCAAAATAGGATGGAGCAAAATATTTCCTGAATTGTATTGGACCATTATTATGGCATCAGTATGTTTCCTTGTATATCTGATC
>JALEGO010000793.1 GCA_022763165.1 Flavobacteriales bacterium | reverse complement strand
TATTCCAGTCCAAAATATACTCTCCAATGATGTAGGAACCTTCTGGAACAGGAAGCATACTGTCCCCATTAATTTGAAAGACTCTGTATGTTCGATCCTGAGGCAATTCATTAAATGGAAAAGAGAATTTAGGAAGCTCTTGGATGAAATCCACATCTCCATATCCATCCAGATAACCGGCAGCAGCCTTAACCGGAACTAACGTAGCAAGCTCTTTTGATTCATCATCTGCACTAACAGCTATTGGTAAAATCCGCATACCATCACCTTTTATTCTATCTCTTGAAACTTCATTAAAAGGTTTGTCGGACAGATTGTTTTGGATCAATTCATCAAGACTGATCTTAAAATAGCTGCACATATTTAAAATAGTGCTCAACTTTGGTTCAGCCCTACCCTCTTCATAAGCCCCAATTAATGATCGCTTCACACCAATCTTAATCGCAAATTGTTCTTGAGTCAATTTTTTTTGTTTCCTTAAAAATCTAATATTTGTTGACAGATACATGATTCTAAATTAAAAAGAATTCTAAAGAATTTAGCATAAAATTACAAAAAAATGTTAAATAGGTTAGTTATCTCAATCAAATTCTTGTTTCATTGGTTACATTTATAATATGGGTTACGATTATTTTATACTAATAGGTGCGATTGCTTTAGTGAGCATGCTGGTAAGTAACACCTTGAAGAGAAAGTTTAAGAAGTATTCAGCTACACCGCTAAGATCAGGTCTTAGTGGTAAAGAAGTTGCCGAAAAAATGTTAGCAGACCACGGTTTATATGATGTTCAAGTCATTTCGGTAGCAGGTCGTTTGACCGATCATTATAATCCAAAGGACAAAACGGTGAATCTTAGCGAAGCGGTATATCATCAAAGAAATGCTGCTGCAGCTGCGGTTGCTGCTCATGAATGTGGTCATGCAGTGCAACACGCTAAAGCGTATACATGGCTAGAGTTTAGGTCTTCAATGGTTCCTATTGTAAACTTTAGTGCCCGATTTATTAACATAGCTTTAATTGCTGGAATCGTTTTGGCTGGTACAATGCCCCAAATCATGTGGTTTGCAATAGGATTAATGGCTGTGACTACTCTGTTTTCTATTGTCACGCTTCCAGTGGAATATGATGCCAGTAATAGAGCCTTAGCTTGGATCAAAGAAAAGAACGTAGTGGCTCCTGATGAATATGAACTCTCAAAAGATGCCTTGAAATGGGCTGCGAGGACCTATTTAGTTGCTGCTTTGAGTTCTGTGGCAACACTGCTGTACTTCTTTACACGTTATGTTAGCAGAGATTAATTGATCTTTGTTAGGTTTGCAGTTATAAGTAAAAATTCATGAAATACCTTTTACTAGGCCTTTCTTGTTTCTTTATGCTTCAATCAAAAGCGCAAGATTCAAGTGAAAATGACGAAAAACCGGTCATTTACTTTACAAGAACGAGTGTTACCATTAATCCAATTTTTGGTAAAAAAGAAAATATATCATCAAGATATACGAATGGCTTCCATTCTGTAAATGGTATTTTGCTTACACCAAAAACCGGAATTGGGATAGGCCTGGCTTGGGAAAAGAGTAAACTTACACATTCATTCCCAATGTATTTAAGCCTATTACAAACTATAAAAACAGTGAAAGGCGTTCAACTACAGGCCTCCCTAAACTACGGTTATGCAGCAGCCAAACAAGTCGAATTTGGTGAGTTCTCAAAATACTCTTTCAAGCCTGGAAATCCTCTCTTTTATGCTGGAATCATTGGTATTCCTGCAACCGGAAATCAACATAATGTATTTTTTGAGGTCGCTTATCGTTTTTCCAATCATCCTATAGAGAAAAATAATGAGCTGGTTTCAGAAAAGTGGCATGGTGTTCAACTCATGGTAGGATATGCTTTCAATTAAAACTTTCTTCTACCACTAAAACTTTCTTGCTTATTTTTCATTTTTTTGTTTGGCGCACAATAGATATTTCCAAATATTAATTCAAAACTCAATGTGTCGCGTATAGAATATTGTTAATTTCTAAAAGTCAGCAACCCAGTATATAAGAGGTCGTCTTTATAATGAAAAACAACAATACCTATAATCATGCAAAAAATTGGTATTCTTATACTCCTTGTCATATGTGGTAATACCTTGAAAGCCCAAAACAATGGTGACTGCTTAGGTGCAACACCTATTTGCGCCAACTCCTATTCCTTTAATCAACCTCTGCAGGGTGAAGGAAATGATCCCAACGAAATCAATGGAAATACTTCATGTTTAAAAAATGGAGAAGTTGATGGAGCATGGTTTTCATTCACAGTTCAAAACAGCGGGAATCTCTGTTTTACGATTACACCCAATGGTAATTATGACTATGATTGGGCAGTTTACAATTTAAGTTTTGGAGGTGGATCATATGATTGCTCCGATATCTTTAATACCCCTTCTCTTGAAGTAGCTTGCAACTATAGTCCCATACTTGGCCCTACAGGCGCTAATGGAAATACATCTGGAAATAATTTACAGAATAGTCCATGTATTGCCGTAAATGCCGGAGATAATATGCTGATATACATAAGTAATTTTGGAGGTTCAGGTACTGGTTTTGATTTTGATATTGATCCCAATACGACAGCTGACATATTTGACAATAACGCCCCTCAATTAGATTATATTATCGATACGATTGAGTGCGGAGGACAGAGTATTTCTTTTGAATTTGATGAGAAAATCAAATGTTCTTCTGTAGCAGTTGGAGATTTCACTTTAACGGGTCCCAATGGAAATGTTGCCATAACAAATCTGATTTCTATACCATGTCAAAATGGATTCACGTATGGAAAAAGCTTTGACCTGAATATTGCTCAAGGAATTGGCCCTACAGGAACATATACTTTATCATTGACAGGTTTTGTTGAGGATCAGTGTGGCAATCAAAATGCGGGCATACAAACTTTGCAGTTTTATGTCAAAGGTTATGATTTAAATATGAATGCTACCAATGCCACTTGCTTAAGTCCGGATGGAACTGCAAGCGTTGCAGCGAATGGTGGACTAGCTGGTTACACCTATATATGGAATGATTTGAACGCACAAACAACGGCACAAGCCACTGGTTTAAGTCCGGATGTTTATCAAGTAACCGTTACAGATGCTGCAGGATGTATCAGCATTGACAGCATAGCTGTACAACAGCAGCTATCAAACATGCCAGCAGTTTCGTTTGTGGCTAGCAGTGACGCAACATGCTACTATGGTGCTAATGGCGACATAACTGTCCAAGCAAATGGTGGAACAAACCCATATTCATGGACATGGTCAGATGGTCAAGTAACACCAACAGCTACTGGCTTGGCTCCTGGGACTTATGAGGTGATAGTCAGTGATTCAAGACTGTGCAATGATACCATGTCCATAACAATCGGATACATTAGCAATCCAAAGATTGCTGCTCCACTGGATACCACTATTTGTATAGGAGGAACGGCTTCGCTTATCGCTGGAGCATTTGGGGGCAACCCTAACTACACATATGAGTGGATCGGAATTCAATTGGGTCAACAGCTCAATGTGTCGCCAGCTATTCCGTCATCCTACGGAATAACAGCGAGAGACGCTCTCAATTGTCCAAGCGATACCGCTTACGTAAATGTGGGTTTATTTCCAGCCCTTTCAGTAGGCCTTCAGGCGGAAGACTATGTCTGTCAAGGAGACAGCGTTCAGATCTTGGCGTTTGCCAATGGTGGAAATGGTCAGTATCAATACCAATGGAGTAATGGCATGAATGGGAACCCAGTTTGGACCAAAGTACTTAATAAGGAGACCATATACGTTACGGTTAGCAATATTGGATGCGAAACACCGGCTGAAGTTGATTCTGCGACTATCGTGGCCGCCAGCTACCCGCCAGTCCAATTTTATTCGGATAAGGTTGCGGGTTGCAGTCCACTTGAGGTGCACTTTATCACAAATAACTTAATCAATAATTACGAATATAATTGGGACTTTGAAGAATCCACTCAAACTGGTATCGATGACACTGTTTTAATGGTGTTTAATGAATCAGGGCACAAAAATATTTCGCTGGAAGTAGTTTCAGACTCAGGGTGTCGCAGTAATTTAACATTTACCCATATGATTGAAGTATTTCCTGATCCTGAAGCTGATTTTTATTTGAATACCAATACGCCTTCCAATATCAATCCAAGAGTCAATTTACTAGATCAATCGAATGATGCCTTAAGTTGGGAGTGGCGGGTGAACCAAGAACATATTTTTACAGAACAAAACCTAAGCTACGATTTTGTATTGCCTGGTTTAAATTATGTAGATCTAAAAGTTTACAATGCTTATGGATGTAGTGATTCCATTCAAAAGGAAATTTTTGTTGAAACTAAAGCCATTGTTAATGTGCCAAGTGCTTTTACACCAAATGGCGATGGGGTGAATGATATTTTTAAACCAGTATTTGAGGGTATTGATGATGCAAATTATGAATTTAGGATCTTCAACCGTTGGGGAGATTTGGTCTTTTATTCAAATAACGTCAATACTGGATGGGATGGGCAATTTAATGGATCGATCGCCAAGGATGGTATTTATATATACAAGTTGTCCTACTTAAATCATAACGCTTCCAAGCAACTTCAAAGCGGGCATGTCAATTTGCTCAGTGGTTTTTAGAGTAAGACTGTCTCAAAGGTCGCATGGATGTCATTCTGAATTCATTTCAGAATCTGAACTTTCACAGTATATTGGACTATTGAGACAGTCTATCAGGCTGAATATTATTTCAACATCGCCATTTGTTGGTTGACATAGCTTTCGGAGACAGGCTTCAAATCAATTTGTGGTTTGTTGGATTTGGGAACAATGTTTGCTCTAAAAAAGTAGGCTTGATCATCGATAAATGAAATTGCCATCAATACAGCTTCTTTATTCTTTGGT
>JALEGO010000792.1 GCA_022763165.1 Flavobacteriales bacterium | reverse complement strand
GGGTGGCGCTGCCTCAGTTGATAAGATCAAATGAAATTTTACTGGATTTAGACTGGAGTCTGAGGGTCTCTATTTATAAGTTCATGTTCGCGTTCTTTTCATACGGCTTGAGCTTGACTTATTTTGCCCTTATGTCGGCTTCAATGGGTATTCTCTATTACTCAGCTGTTGAAACAAGTTCTGCCAAGGATTTAAGAGAAAGAATTAAGAATATAGGATTTCGAAAAAGATCAATTATAAATTATTGAAAACTTTTCTAAAATATCAGGGTCTAGTTATTCTCTTGGCAATTTCAATTTTAAGTCCAGCCAATAACAATTTCGAGAAAGAGAAATGGCAGGATGTAGTTGAAGGTGTAGATTTCACTGAAGATTACAAAGAGAAAAAACCAGAGAAAAAGGAAAAAACCAATGTGAACATGCCAGCCCTCCCTGCATTTGGAGGAGGTGGACTTACAGTTCTTAGTTATGTGCTTTTAGCAATCATCCTAGGTGTGGCGATATACTTTATTGTAAGAACGCTAAACAGTGACGCTGAAAGAGACAAAAAAGTTTCTTCTGTATTACGATATGATGATGATAATTTGGAAGAAAATATTCATGATCTAAATCTTTATGATTTGTTGAAACAGGCAATCAATAATCAAGACTTTCGATCAGCCATTAGAATCAAATTCCTTATTACTATTAGAAGCTTGAGCGACAAAGCCATAATTGCATGGAAAAAGGATAAAACAAATTGGGAATACCATAAAGAAATTGAGCCTCAGGAATTGAAATTTCATTTTAGTGATCTTATCAGCTACTATGAAAAAGTCTGGTATGGTAATATTAATTTGGAGCTCGATGATTTTTATAAGTTGGAGCCATTTTACGATAGATTTATTGATAGAATATAATTTGTGGATAAGCGGACAATCATAGTAATTGCATCATTGTTTACACTCATTTTGGGTTTCTTCTTGGTGAAATACGCCATGAACAATGGACCTAAATATGATTGGAATGAGCTTTATGACAAGAGCTATGAACAACCCTATGGACTTGAGCTTATTCATAATTTATTTCAAGAGACCTTAGGAGATGACAACATTGAGTACATCAAAAGGTCACTGGATCATTACTTTATTCCAGACAGTATTCATACTGAAGGAACATACTTGTATTTAGGAGAACAAATCTATTTAGACAGTGCAGATATTTCAGGGCTTCTGGGCTTCGTCTCTGCCGGAAATGATGCCTACATTTTGACCAACGGGTTTCCCTCAGAACTGATATATGAGCTGACACATGAGCATATCAGTGTACCATCATATTATCAACCACCAATAGATGACTTTGAAAGTGAATATGATGAATCAGACTACGATGATATTTTCGAATTTGATGATGCCTTTTCTGAAGATGATTCGATTCAAATGACACTGGACTCTATCATTACAATATTAGAAAAAGAAGATTCACTTAGTGATGTCAAACAAGATTCCAGTCATTTGATCGTCAATGGAGATTCAGTATCAATGGATACCTTAGAGATGTTTTTGGATTCTCTTCTTGATTTCAGTAATTACTTTTATCAAAAATATACAGACGATTATGCCATTTACGATTCTATTGTTAGTATTCATTTAAATGGTATTCAAGGAGGTGTGTATGATTTTGAGTTCAGAAATCGTAAAAAACTCGCCAAGTATAGTTGGTATGGAATTCCGCAAAGCCTTTTCAATGATACGCTTAAGCAATATGGATTTCAATCATTGGGAAAATTGAATAACAAGTTGGTTAACATGTATTCATTCAAGTATGGCACGGGTAATTTGTTCTTTATGTCGAACCCCATAACACTCACAAATTATAATGTCATAAAGGATCAGGGCTTCAATTTTATAAATGAATTTTTCTCAAAAACAGACATTAAAACGCTTTATTGGGATATTGAAAACTCACGACCAGACTTCAATTGGGATTTTGGCAATTTCGGAGATAAAAGCTACAGTCCGCTGAAATTTTTGTTCTCGCATAAATCATTCAAAGCTGCCTGGTATTTAAGTTTAGTTCTAATTCTATTGTTTTTAATTTTTAGGTCGAAAAGGGTGCAGAAGATCATCCCAGTGCTACCAGAAGTAAAAAATACTTCAATAGAATATACGAAAGCCATTGGTACGCTTTATTTTACGACTGGAAACAAAAACATTATTTCAGAGGAAATTTTTGGATTGTTTGTTACATATCTTAGAAGGAAATACCAATTCAATTACACGGCAAACCCTGATAATAAGTACGAATGCATGGATAAGATAGTGCTTTTATCCGGAGTGCCAGAAAAGAATGTCAAAGATATTTTTGACGCAATTTTTAAAATAAGATACAACCCCAATGCAGACATTAATGATGTGTCTAAGCTTCATCGGGCAATTGAATACTTTTATCAGAACTGTAAATAAACATTATGGAAGAGCAGGATCAAAACAAGGAAAATCAGAAAGAAATTAATCTGTCTAAAGGTGAAATCATTGGTGATGGTGAGGAGATTCTAGATGAAATTCCGGAAGGCGCAGAAATCATTGATGAAACTGAGGTTCATGAAGAGTCTAAATCCGATTTACCGGAATTCCTTAACCGGTTAAATCCAGACATTCAATTTATCAGGGATAAAACTC
>JALEGO010000791.1 GCA_022763165.1 Flavobacteriales bacterium | reverse complement strand
GGCATATCTCAATCGACTGCTAATCAAATAGGTGAATGGATTGATAGTAATCCTCCTGAAAGATTTAGTTCTTTAAATATAGGTTATGCCCATTTAGGTGCAGATATTAACGATAGCAAACCAACTGTCGGCATTAATGTAGATGAGAAGGAAAAATTACAGCAGTTAAAAGATCATCAAATTATCCTTATGGTTGGTACAGTTGAACCTCGAAAGGGTCATGACCAAGCAATAGAAGCAATGGATGAGCTGTGGAGCAGAGGGGAGCAAAAAACTTTACTTATTGTGGGTAAGAAGGGTTGGATGATTGATGACTTGGCCCAAAAATTGAATAATCACGAACAAATGAATAAAAGACTCTTTTGGTTTGATAATGCAAGTGATGAGTTACTCAGTGAACTTTACAAAATTTCTACTGTTTTTCTAATGGCTTCACGCGGTGAAGGTTTTGGGCTGCCAATTATCGAAGCCGCACAAAATGGATTGCCGATCATCTCCCGTGATTTGCCCGTTTTTAAAGAAGTAGCAGGCCATCATGCTTATTACTTCTCGGGTAAGACAGGGTCACAACTTGCAACAGACATTTTAAAATGGTTTGATTTATTGGCTAAAGGTACGTACCCTCGAAGTCATGACATGCCTTATTTGACTTGGCGACAAAGCACTGATGATTTATTAAAATGTATTTTCGAAAATGAATGGACGATAAATTGGGAACCGACCGTAGAAAACCTCAAAGCGAGTTAGGGTTTAAAATAAACTGTGTTAAGGAGAATTAATCATGACTAAAACAGCAATTGTAACCGGAATTACAGGGCAAGACGGAGCTTATTTAGCCGAATTATTGCTCAACAAAGGATATACGGTCTATGGAACTTATAGGCGCGTTGCCTCGACCAACTTTTGGAGAATTCAAGAGCTAGGAATTGAGCAACATCCTTCTCTTCATCTGGTGGAGTACGATTTAACCGACCTTGCCTCTAGCATTCGGTTGATCGAAAATACCCGTCCTCAGGAGATATATAACCTTGCCGCTCAGAGTTTTGTGGGGGTTTCCTTTGACCAGCCCATCACTACGTGTCAAATCACGGGCCTTGGGGCAGTAAACTTGCTTGAAGCTATACGCATAGTGAATCCAAAGATTCGCTTTTATCAAGCATCAACTTCTGAAATGTTTGGAAAAGTACAGGAAATTCCCCAAAGGGAATTAACCCCGTTTTATCCTCGCAGTCCCTATGGAGTTGCAAAATTATATGCTCATTGGATGACTATTAATTACCGGGAGTCTTATGACATATTTGCAACCAGTGGTATTTTGTTTAACCACGAATCTCCTCTTCGCGGACTCGAGTTCGTAACGCGTAAAATTACCGACAACTTAGCTAAGATCAAGCTTGGTAAGCTAGATGTTCTAGAATTAGGTAATATTGATGCAAAAAGAGACTGGGGATTTGCAAAGGATTACGTTGAGGGCATGTGGCGTATGCTGCAAGTTGATGAGCCAGATACTTTTGTTCTTGCAACAGGCCGTACCGAAACAGTAAGAGATTTCATAAAGATGGCCGCCAAGGCGATTAATATTGAGCTCCATTTTGAGGGCAAGGATGAGAACGAAGTTGGTATTGATATAAAGAGCGGTAAAACGATTTTCCGTGTCAATCCTCGCTTTTATAGAGCTGCCGAAGTTGATTTATTGATAGGTGATGCATCAATGGCCTTTGAAAAGTTAGGCTGGAAAGCAAAAACGTCCCTGGAAGACCTTTGCAAAATGATGATCACGGCAGATCTAGAACGGAACGAAAATGGCAACAGCTTCTAAAAAGCCTCGAATTCTCATTACAGGCATAGAAGGTTTTACTGGTCAGTATCTTGCGGATCTGATGTCTTCTGATGGATATGAAGTATTTGGTTCTGCTTATAATATTTCGACTAAGGCAGAAAATATATTCGATTTAGATCTTTGTGATCGAAATTCTGTCAGAAGGGTGATTGCAGACATCAAGCCAGATGTTGTTGCCCACCTTGCCGGTATTTCGTTCGTAGCAACAGAAAATATCTCACAAATCTATGAAACAAATTTCTTAGGAAGCTTTAATTTACTGGAAGCTTTAGGAAATGTGCAATCAAATAAACCGCGTGCTGTGCTTCTTGCAAGTAGCGCAAATGTATATGGGAATAGCACTGGCGGAGTCCTAAGCGAAGATGTTACCCCAGAGCCAACGAATGATTATGCTGTTAGTAAGTATGCGATGGAGAAAATGGCAAAACTATGGATGGATCGGCTTCCTATATTTGTCGTTCGACCCTTCAATTATACTGGTGTTGGACAAGCCGAACATTTTCTTATTCCAAAAATAGTGACTCATTTTAAAAACAAGAAAACAGTTATTGAGTTGGGGAATTTAGATGTTTGGCGCGAATTTGGAGATGTCCGTTTTGTAACAAAGGCTTATAGAAAACTATTAGATTTATGCCCTGCAGGACAGACTATAAATATATGTACAAATCAGACTTATTCATTGAGAGAGGTTATCTCTTTTTGCGAAGAAATTACCGGTAACACCATCAAGGTACTGGTGAATCCTAAATTTGTAAGAGAAAATGAAGTGCGTACGCTCCAAGGAGACAACACACGTTTGAAGAGCTTGATTGGAGAATGTGAAACACCGCATCTAAAAGAAACGTTGACCTGGATGTTGAATGAGAGTCGAACAGGTGAAAATTGAAAATCGGAGTAGATGCAAGGTTATTATCTCGACCCATAACCGGAATTGGGAGATATACTTTGGAAATGTGCCGCGCTTTATCTCACATCAAAGAAATATCTCTCTATCTCTATGCTCCCTCTCCTATCAGTCCTGAATTTATAAGCAGTTTAGAACCATCAACTGTCAGATCAGCTCATTTCAATAATCGGTTTCTCAGACAGATTTGGTCAGAAGTCTGCCTTCCTTTCTGGGCAAGGCAAGATAGAGTGGATGTATTTTGGGGGCCAACCCATCGAATTCCTAATTGGCTTCCTTCTAGAACAGCTCGCGTCTTAACAATCCATGATTTGGTTTGGAAATTTGCGGGAGAAACTATGCGTCCTTTTTCCAAAACTTTGGAACAGTATCAGATGCCTTTAGCTATTAAAAAAGCAGATCATATTGTTGTTGATTCAAAAGCCATAGCAAATTCCCTTTTAGAAGAGTTTCCTCTATGTAAAAACAAAATAACTATTATATCGCTTGGTTCTAATCATTTAAGCAATAAGGTAGATCTTCAAATACTAAAGAATATGAATATTATAAAACCCTATTGCCTTTTTGTTGGAACCCTTGAACCTCGAAAGAATCTAGCAAATCTATTAATGGCTTATTCAAAACTCCCAGAGTCATCCAAATCAAAGATCATGCTTTTGATTGCAGGAGATACTGGTTGGGGAGATGTTAATCTCGAGAGTCTGATTAAGAACCTAAATTTGAGTTCTTATGTAAAGCTTCTTGGGTTTGTGGACGAGCCAACTCTGGCAACTTTGTATGCCTATGCCCGATTTCTTGTTTTACCGTCTCTATATGAAGGTTTTGGTCTTCCTTTAGTTGAAGCTATGACTTATAGCCTTCCGGTTCTGACCTCAAACAACTCAGCTATGATTGAAATTGCTGGCAATGCTGGGGTTTTAGTTGATCCTTTGGATAAAGAATCCATAAAACAAGGTTTGATCCAACTCATAAATGATGATAAGCTTTATAATGTACTTTCTCAGAATGCTAAAGAAAATGTTCGTCGTTTTAATTGGCAATTTTCCGCTAATCAGTTACTAACTGTATTTAAAGAAGCCATCCTCCATAGGAAATCTGTAACCTAATGAAAGTCCTTCATTTTTATAAAACTTTTTTTGGTGAGACTAGAGGGGGAGTTGAAAAGGTTATTGATCAAATATCATTAAGTACGGCTGTCCTAGGTGTTAACTCTGAAGTGCTGTGCCTAACCCCTGCGAAAAAAGAATCCTTGACAGAAATGAATGGGTACAAAGTTCATTGTGTTCCTCAGTTATTTGAAGTTGCTTCAACTCCTTTTTCAATTTCTGTATTTCATCGCTTTCGTGAATTAGCAAGACAAGCTGACATTATTCATTATCATTTTCCCTATCCATTTGCAGATATCCTTCATTTTGCTTCAAGGATTGAAAAACCTACAATATTGACATACCATTCTGATATCATTAAACAAAAATTTTTACTTAAATTGTATAGACCTCTAAAACGTCTTTTTTTGCAAGATATTGGCCATATTGTTGCAACGTCACCTAACTATTTAGAAACGAGTGAAGCCTTAGGCATTTTTAAAGAAAAGACGAGTGTTATTCCCATTGGCCTTGATAAGAATGCATATCCATCCCCTCCAAATGACAATTTGGACTACTGGCGTCAAAGATTTGGCAAAAAGTTTTTCCTATTTGTTGGGGTTTTTAGATATTATAAGGGCTTACATATTCTTATTGAGGCAGCAAGTACACTGGACTGTCAGATAGTTATCGTAGGAGCTGGCCCTATTGAAAAAGAGCTAAAAGAACAGGTTGTAAAGCTGAGAATTAACAATATCCATTTCATCGGCCCTCTCCCAGAGGAAGACAAAATTGCTTTATTGCAGCTTTGCTATGCTGTAGTTTTTCCTTCTCACCTACGTTCAGAAGCTTTCGGTGTTTCTTTACTTGAAGGAGCCATGTTCGGTAAGCCTATGATATCTTGCGAAATTGGGACGGGCACTACATATATTAACATTAACAAGGAAACAGGGATTGTTGTTCCTCCTGCAGATCCTTTGGCCCTGCGATTCGCTTTACAATTTCTTTTAGACAGAATAGATATTGCTCTTGAAATGGGAGTACAAGCAGAAAAGCGATATTGGACTCACTTTACGGCAGAGAAAATGGCTAAATCATATTTAGGGGTTTATGAAGATTTATTGACAAAAAGGCCATAGCAAAAAATGCTTTTCATGAGGCTTTCGCCCTTTGAACTTTTTGTTCCCTCTGTTAGCTTGAACGGTAAATTGAAATCTTGGACATTCATATTCAAAGTAAAACTACCATAGATGTTTTAACATTAAGGATATTGTTGGGTGGAGTAAAAATGACAAAAAGCTATAGAGGGTGAGTAATTGTGTCTTAAAATCTCTTATGAAGAAAATGTGTGCGAGGTAATTTTCACTTGAGAGAACACTAAATTGCATTTGGCTGTGGATGCGCATGGTATGCTGGTACGAATTATTATTACACATGTCACAACAGCAGATTACACTCAAGTAAATCGTTTAATTGAAGGGATCGCAGTAGAACAGTTACTTGCTGATCGTAGATATGATAGTGATGCTATTGTAATCAACAAGGCATGCAAATCATCAATCCCTCCAAGGAAAAATCGTAAAAAAACCCTCGTGAATATGTTGATCTTTATAAATTGAGGCATTTAGTAGAGAACGCTTTTCTGCATTTAAAACGTTTGAGAGGAATTGCCACGCGATACGCTAAAAACTCAGTCTCTTTCTTTGCTGCAGCTCACATACGATGTGTTGCTTTGTGGGCTAATATCTCGTGACTATATTATCTAGGCTCCGTAAATAAAATTTTGTGAATTCAACTCATAAGATAATTTCTAATGTTGAGAGAAGTTGAAAAAATATTTCCCATTTTAAGTGTACCTTTATAAAATAGATGTAACGTTCTAAGGAAGTGGGTAAAAAAATTATTGAATAAAAGAATGGAGAATAAAAATGTTAAAGAAAAGTTATTTGCTTATTGCCATACTCAGCTTTATGTCCATTTCTCCTGCTTTCTCAATGGAAAACAAGGATGATGGATTGTCTCCCATTTCAATAGAGACACCGCGCAAAGAAAAGATTTCGCAAGAGGAGAGTGCAGGGCTGCAGTTATCTTCTTCTCAACAAGATGCAGAGCAAAAAACTCCTGTTAGAGATTTAAAAGAAGATTCCCCTCCATCAACGAAGTCCTCCAAAAAAAGTAGGAGATGGTGTTGTCTATTTAGAACAGAAGACGATGATTAGCCTCTGTTAAAAAAATAAAAGCAACTAACTAAGGAGTCTGTAAGCGCAGCAAACGCTTATTCAGAGAAGAGTTTATGGTTTTAGAAACTTTCAAAACTATAGAACTCGTGTTAGAGTCCTATGCAACTAATTTGTGCCCCCTTATTTGGGAATGACCCTCGACTTAGAAGAAAGGACCTTACAACCCTTGGACAACCCCTTTTACGGCTAAGGGGGTGTCACCCATGTCCTCGGTATAAAATGTCACCTATGTCTTCGGTACGGACCATTGTTTACATGGCGTGCCCGAGAGGATTCGAACCTCCGACCCCAAGATTAGGAATCTTGTGCTCTATCCTGCTGAGCTACGGGCACCCCTTCTTTTTATACAGAGGCTATTGAAAAGGTGCAAGCTCAGGGGAAGTGATTTGCAATGACATTTTAAGTAAAATACAAAAACAAAAAACTCAATTTTTAAAAAAAATGATTTATAATTATAATATAATAAAAAAGTTAACTAAAAATAATTAATGGAGAAAAAAATGATATTATCTATTTTTTTGGCCAAAACAATCGGGCTTTACCTTGTCATCATCAGTGCTGCATTTATGCTTAAAGCTGAAGAATTCAAACCTATGATGTTAGAGATGGTTAAAAATCCAAGTCTTGTATCGTTTAGCAGCATTCTAGCTCTCATTTTTGGGATACTTATCGTCGTGAGTCACAATGTCTGGGTTATGGATTGGAGAGTCATCATTACATTATTGGGATGGCTTACTCTCTTAAAAGGAGTTATGCGGCTATTTTATCCTGAATTTGTCATGAAAAAAGCAACAAAGTGCGTAGAAAGTAAAACGTCATACAACACAATGATGCTTATAACGCTACTTATTGGTTTAGTTTTACTCTATTTTGGCTATGTATCTTAGCCAACAGATTCTAAATCTTCCTCAGCCTTTAGCCAAGCTTCTTCGGCAAGGGATAAATCATGTTCAAGTTGATGCTGGGTTTTCATGAGCTGACCCAGGGATTCAGAGTGATGAGTGTAAAGGTCCGGATTATTTAACTCTTCTTTGATTTTTTCAAGGGAAGCAGTCAAAGCTTCCACCTTAAGTTTGGCTTCATAAGCCTTTTTTTTCAAATCAACATTGATTTGAGGAGCTTGTTTTTTCTTTTGAAGCTTGGAAGCTCCCGCATCCCCCTTTAAAATTATGCGTCGATAATCCTCTAAATCTCCTTCAAAGGTTGTAACTTTATGATCCGCTACAAGCCATAATTGATCCATGGTAGAAGCCAGCAAATCCCAATCATGGGTAATTAAAATAACCGCCCCTTGAAATTCATTGAGAGCCATCATGAGGGCTTGCCGAGAGTCCATATCAAGGTGGTTTGTGGGTTCATCTAAAACAAGAATATTTGGCTTTTCCAAACAAATCAGGGTGAGATTTAATCTGGCCTTTTCTCCCCCTGAAAGATTTCTCACTTTAATGTCTGCCTTTTGCCCCATAAGTCCAAAGCCGGCCAAAAGAGACCGCGCTTGCGTTGGTGATAGGCTTGGTGACTTACGGAGCACGTGTTCAAAGCCTGTCGCTTCAAGATCAAACTCCTCAACTTGATGTTGGGCAAAATAACCTACCTTTAATTTTTTCGAGTGAGAAATCTCTCCCTGTTGTGGAGAGAGTCTTCCAGAGATAAGTTTGGCGAAAGTTGACTT
>JALEGO010000790.1 GCA_022763165.1 Flavobacteriales bacterium | reverse complement strand
TTGGGCTTTAACTATTTCTCAGCTCGATATATATTTTGAAGGAAGGCTCCAACTGGGGTCAATGTTTAACCGTTGACACAGTTAATTGAACACTCTCGCCGCCTTATCTAATCTTAGGAGCCTGTAACCCGCAATTTGCCCATCATGCCTTAGAGATAGACTCATCCATTGGCCTTTTACTTCCTTGTAATGTAGTTTTACGAGTAGATGATAATGATAAAGTTAGTGTGGAAATTATGGATCCAAATGCAGTTCTAAACATTGTGGGTCAACCAGAAATCGACCTCATCGCAAAGGAAGTAAGGCAACGGCTTGAGCGAGTCTTAGCAGCACTCTAATAATTTTAATTAACTAAAAGTCGAAAGGCTCCTTTCTTCTTTGATACTAAAATTGAGGCTCCTTGGCATTGATACCAGATAACATTTTGTGTTTAGTCTTTGCTTTATAGCTTATTTACTTTCAGTTCCAGGACTTTTCATCATTTCCCCAGACATCGACCCCATATTGGAGACTGCCCATCATTCCTTGCATCTGCTGCATCATCTGTCCCATGTTTTTATGCATTTTTTGCATTTGTTCCTGCATTTCAGGATCTGACATATTTTTCATCATTTCACTCATATTCCCATGCATTTGTTGCATCATGCTCATCATACCTTGCATTTTCTCCTTCATCCCCGTCATTCCAGTGGATTCCTGAGACATAGAGGTGTTCCCTTGATTTACACTATTACTCTCATCGCCTGAATGAGCAAAAACATCAAATGAATAGGTTAAGACACTGATCATCAGTAAAGTTTTTATAGAAGTTTTCATGGCGCTATCCTCTTGCCTGTTTTTATACTATAGTCTTTGCAAGTTAACGCTAAACTAATTAAAATCCAGTTAATAGCATTTGTTAGGACTAAGTCCCAGCGTGGTTTTTTCGATATTAAGAACCGCTTGCAAATCTTATCAGAGTTTGGTGATCCTTTAGAGAAGTTAGCCTCCATCATTGATTTTGAGTCTTTCCACAAGGCAATTGAAGAAGTTATTAATTTTTCCAATAAAGAAAAAGGAGAGAAAGAACAATAGGGTCCTGTAAAGAAGATATGGATGTTTGTCCCCTGATTGAAGAGCTTTTTTAATCTTAAGTGTTTTAAAACCTTATGAGTTTTGTTCTATTTGCTCTAAAGCTTCCAATACCGGACAGTGTTCACCTATTGTCATATTACATGTTTGAATGACTGTTCCTAAAGCACCCTTAAGACGTAGAAGTTTTTTCAGCTCTCTTTCAACAACGTTTAGCTTAGATTCAAGCCGATCCCGTATTTCCTCACAGGCGTGGGTTGAAGGACACGAGATGGCTAATAGTTCTTTTATTTCTTTAAGTGTAAAACCCAAAGTTTGGGCCCATTTTATAAAATTAATACGTCTTACAGATTTTTTTGAATACTGACGATAGCCATTAGTTCGCCGCTCTGGTATTTCAATAAGTCCTCGACGTTCATAAACTCTTACAGTATCTATGGTAACACCAGAGCAAGATGCTATCTGTCCAATTGTATATCCTTCTCTCATTGTTTTCTCCCTTCTCTTTTATATTTTACATCCTAAATCTGAAATGAGTACCAAGAGCTAATAACACAATTTCAAGGTTTTATCGATTCTCTAATAATAGAATTATCTCTAAATAAAATTCAACTAAAATAGCTCTTGACCCTAGACCAAGACCAGGGTGTAGAGTCCTTTTATAAACTCTGAGCATAAGGGATAAATTCTATGTCTATAAAAAAACTTTTATTAATTTTTGTCTTTATTTGTTCAATTTTTTCATCAACAGCTTGGGCTATAGATGATCTTTCAGACATTGAAGAAAGACAAATATATAAAACTAATAATAAGCCTAGTGGAAATTGTCTAAGTAGTTCTGGGTCTGAAACAGGTATTGACACTGCTTGCATGGAGATAAATGTGCAAGGCTCTGGATTTGGTATGATGGGAACTATTTTTGATGTTTTGTAAAAATAGAGAGTAAAAAATACTAAATTTCATTCAAAAAACAACAGGAAAAAATTATATTATGCTAAAAAAGTTTCTTCAAACATTTATTATCACTTATGCTGCAATCGTTATCACTTTGACACCTGTCATAAGCATGATAGAAGCAGAAGATATAGAATCTCATGAAAAGCGGGGTCTTTTACAAAATCGTAAAAATGTGGAAGATATAGAAGGTAATAAACATACGGTACACTGGGGGCTTTCTCATTGGATTTCTGGCATAGGAGAATATTTTGAAAGATGCCTGTGCTGTGGCATTGCCCCGAAAACGGATGGAGTGTATATTCACAATATTACACGAAATGGGCAGACAAGTTCTTACAGTTCTGATTGCTTTTTGGTTGACCCCGACACTGGGTGGTGTGACAATCCCATTACTGGAACTCTCTATTGTCCCTTGGTAACAATGTTCCACCTCTGCTGTCTACCTATTGTTGCCTGCTATTGTCGTGATGAAGATCACTGGGTGTTAGCAAACAAACGACACTAGATGTTATTTTATGAAAGCTAGGGGTTTGTTGATCCACAACTGAGGTTAACACAAGAAAAAATACATAAAAGAGGCATTGCTTGTAAACGTAAAAAACTGCCAGGTAGAATTATAAATATTTAATGGAGATTCTTAAAATGGGAAGTATACAAAATGTCTAAGTTTACACTTATTTCCAAATGCGTTTGCCATGTCCCTTACCTCTTGGTAGAACAAATCGTGAGGTTTTTCATCGTCTTTCATATAAGAAGCTGTTTGACCTCAGTGAGTGATATCATTCTTGCCACCCGAAAAGGACATGTCCTTAAAAGGATACGAAAAGAAATGTATCAGATTTTGGATGAGTTAAAACTCACTCCTAGACCTGAAAAAACGTTTATTGGGAGGAATCGTAAAGGATTTGATTTGTTGGGATACCACATCACCCCCAACGGCTTTTCACTCAATCAAAAAACTGAGGAAAAAGCTTTAGAGAAAGCAAAACGGCATTATGCGCAAAGAGACAAGAAGCCTTTGCATTTGTATCTTCATCGTTAGAACGTGGGTGCATGTGGGTCTTCCCTTCAACGTTCAATCCGTTGAAAGCGTTTTGCGTCTATAGCTGAAAAAGTCACATCCTTTGGACGTCATTCAGACTCACAGAGAATAACATATCGCCCAAACATCTCTGTGTTTTATGGGCCTAACAATTTTATGAAAGGAACATCACCATGCAAAAAAAATCTCTCCGGACATTTGCTTTCTTTTTGATGATCGCAACAACATGCCGTCCCGAACCGCTTCGGGCCTTTGGATTGGATGATTGCTTTGACGAGAAAAAAGAAACAAAAGAAAAAAAAATGCCAGGGGTAAGTGTGATGAAGATGAAAGACAAGGAGCACAAGCAGAAGAAAAACAAATATGGAAAAGATAAAAAACTGATAAAACATAGGAGAGTTCAACTTTGGAAACGGAGAGGGATAGTCCTGTATTACTACGTTGATCATAAAGGTAATATCCTTAAACTTTGTGACGATTGCGACACGAATGAAGAAAGAAAGACCAACAGTTCCCGGTGAGCTATAAGTTTCAGCGCTCGTTTTTTTGCAATAAAATTCGGTATAGTTTTTTTACAAGGCGATCTTGATATTTTTTCTCATAAGCCTCAAGACAAGCGTCTACATATTCAGCTCCATTTTTTAGTCGACCGCTTAAAAACGTGATTTCAGAGAAACGATTGATAAGAAAGTACGAGACGGAGTGAGTGGTTACAAAACAAGTCTTTCTGACTGACATCATTTTGCTCCTTTGGGCGCATATTTTTCGATTCCATTTTGCAAGATACACTATTATCAAAACCATAGCAAAATCTGGTGATTTTTAAAAGAGAAGTGACCATTTCAAAACAGGGAACGCATCGATAATTTTTTGAGCTAATCTGAGATAATCCAGTGTCCATTTTTTGGCTAAAATACTAAGATACCTCT
>JALEGO010000789.1 GCA_022763165.1 Flavobacteriales bacterium | reverse complement strand
CTGGTCATCAATGTCAATGAGAATGTTTCCTTTGACTTTGTCATCAAAAGTCAAAGTTGTGTTGATGGCTAATAACTCCTTGCTAAAAGAGAAGAAGCCATTCTTATCAATAATAGCAGAGTCAATTTTGTTTCCTGCCCCATCAATGAGGAATACTTTAAGTCCTTCAGGAGTATCAGGGCCTAATGGATAGAAAGCTCTTCCCTTAAAGGCCACAGGCTGCTGCGGTCTATGGTATTCTTCAAAAGCTTCGAGGTTTAGCTGCTTGGCCAGTTGATCACCAATATCAATCAGAATGTTTCCTTTGACTTTGTCATCAAAGGTCAAAGTTGTGTTCATGGTTAACAGCTCTTTGCTAAATGAGAAGAACCCATTCTTATCTATAATAGCAGAGTCAATTTTATTTCCGGCCCCATCAACAAGGAATACCTTAAGTCCTTCAGGTGTATCAGGTCCTAGTGGATAGAAAGCTCTTCCTTTGAAGGCGACTGGTTGCTGTGGTCTATGATATTCTTCAAAAGCTTCAAGATTGAGTTGATTGGCCAAATCTTGATCCATTTCTATAAGAATATTGTCTTGAACCTCCTCTGGAAAAAGAAGAGTTGTTTCTTGACTCAACTTGGAATATCTAAAACCAAATAGCCCATTTTTATCAATCAGCGAGGAGTCAATTTTGTTTCCAAGCCCATCTATAAGATATATCTTAAGGCCCTTAGGCAAGTCAGCTTCAAGCGGGTAGAAGGCCCTTCCTTTAAAGATAGCAGGATCACCAATTTGATAATTTTTATTATTCCTGTCCAACACATAGTTAATGCCATATTCAATGACCTCTCCGCTAAGTGCAATCAAGCTTTTGTAGTCAGTAGTTAAAGTGATTTCGTCCAGAGGAAGGTCGGTTTTAAATCTATAGAAACCATCTTGATCAGTTTTAGCTGAGTCAATAAGTTTTCCATTTCTATCAAGTAAATAGACCATTATCCCTGGAGGAATATCATTGGGCAGTTTACTGTAGAAAAAGCCTTTGATTTCTCTTGTTTTGGTTAATTCAAAAGTCCCATTATTTTTTGAGAGACTCTTTCTTGCTCCATGCTGGACAATGTCGGTTTGTAAATTTGGGTTATCTCCTTCAATTTTAATGGAAAGATTTTCTGCCTCAGCAGCAGTCAAAAACTCGAAACGCCCTTTCTCTAAAGTTAAAGTAGAGTCGAGAATATTCCCTGAGTCATCAACTAAATATACCTTAAGACCCTTTGGAAGCTCAGGGTTCAACGACTCGTAGACAAAGCCCTCATATTTCTTTTTCTCTTTAATTGCGAACCCTCCATTTTGGTCTTGGGCAAGAGTTTCCTCAGTACCCCACTCATCAATTAGAACTATTTCACCTCCAGTATCTTCATTTTCTGCTTTTATGATGATTTTTTGATCCGGAGGTAATTCCTTAAATTCAAAACTTCCAGATCCATCTACAATAGCAACATCAATTACGCCACCGTTTTCATCGAGTAGGTATACCTTGGACCCTGCACTTGAAGTGTCTTTGATTTTACCGACAAGTGGTTCAGGAGCAACATGATAGAAATTGCCGATGTCCGTTTTCGTAACGGCTGCTTCAGTACCTTTATCATCAACCAAAACTAATTTTGTGTCGTCTGAAGCTTGACTCAACTGAAGTTGAATATTATCGGTGGGTAACTCCTTAAAAATGAAGTTTCCGAATTGATCTATAGCGGCTGAATCAATGCGTTCTCCCGAATCATTGAGAGCGTACACCATCAACCCTTCTGGAATGTCACCAGGGAGCTCCTCATAAACTCTACCAAATACGGCTCCATCATCTCTATCTTCCAGCACTGGAATTCGGTCATACTCATCTTTGGTCAAGCTTTCAAACTCAAAATAATTTGGAGCTCCTCGATGCATTTTTTTGACGCCTTTTCCTTGATTGTTTAAGATGACCATTTCGACATCCAAAGAAACTTTGTCTACGTCTTCAGGTGCAACAATAACTTGATAGTGCTCATAGGGAATAACATTGGGGATGTTGAAATTGCCATCCGCATCTGTAATTGTGGAAAATTTGTCTTGATTGTCCAAATTTTTGATATTGAGGTGTATTGGGCTTGATGATGGAAGGTTTAAGCGTGCACTTATAGTGTCTGAAATGCTTAAGGATATGTCTGTAGCGGACAAGAGCTTTATTGTAGCTTTGTCTGTAGAAAGTAAATGATAATCGAAACTTTCTGAATCCTTTTGCTCTATTATAGCTAAAGCATTTTCATTTTCATCAACTAACACGATTTTTCCTTGGTCAATGACATTATCCATCTTGACACTTAACTTTTGATCCATTGGGATCTCGTCAAAAACAAATTTCCCTGTGGAGTCCACAAATGTTGTAAAGACAATTTCCCCATCATCGTTTACGAGGTGAACAGGCAGGTTTGGTGGAAGGTCTCCTCTCAGTTGTTCATAAGCGAAGCCCTCTAGTTGCATTGTTTCAACGGAATTTAAAGCAGTAAGCTTTTGATAGTTTTCAACTGGAAGGGCATAGAACTGGCCTTTTCCATTAGCTATTTTCAATTTTTGTACAGGTTCGCCTTTAGCATTTACGAGAAAAACATCTAAATCTTCAAGTCTAGAAATATTAGCTGAACTAATGTTAACCACATACTTCTTATTGGCTTGTAGATCATCCGCTTGGATGATGTCTCCAGATGTAATGTTTGTTAGCTTAACGGTATCAGTCGCATTGATGAGATCCATTTGGAATTGTTGTTTAGAGTCGATGTAATCGAATAAAAACTTCACCTTAGTCTTTTGAGAGACAACAAATTGCCCATTCTTGCTTTGAGCTAAAGGTTTGTGTTGATTATTTTCATCTAGAACAAAGGCTTTTAGATCAACCGCAGTGTCTAATTTGATATTCAGATTTTGTGTTTTATGATCGGTTTGAAACGCAAAACTGCCATCCTTTTTTAATAGTGTTGAGTCAATAATGCCCCCGGCATCATCAACTAAATATACTTTAAGACCTGCAGGGATGTCTCCTTTGAGTTCATTATAAACAAATCCATCAAAACCTTTTTGTGGTTCTTGCGAGAATGTACCATTCTCGGATTTGCTAAGTGCCTCTTGGCTGCCCCATTCATCAAACACGACTATTTCACTACCAGGGTCTTCATTTTCTGTTTTTATGATAAATTTTTTGTCCTTAGGAAGCTCTTTGAATTCAAAGTAGCCATTATCATCCAATTCTGCCACTTCCAGAATGCCACCGTCTTCATTCATTAAGTAGACCTTGGATCCAGCGATTTTCTCTGTGTCTGATACTGCTTGTAATTGGCCTTTGAACTTATCTGGCTCCAAATACTCAAAAGTCCCTTGGGCTGATTTTTGAAGAGAATTTTCTTCCCCAAGGTCATTCAGTACAACAAGTTTGACATCATCAACAACATTTTCCAAACTCAATTTATACGCCTGATCTGGAGGTAGTTCTTCAAAGACGAAATTTCCATATTGATCTACAAAACTTGAATCAATTCGAGCCCCATCATCATTCAATGCATAAACTTTCATGCCTTGCGGAATGTCTCCTGGGAGTTTCTCATAAACACGTCCGACAACCATTTTATCTGACCTTTCCTCTAGTGGTGGAATGGCATCATACTCTTGGCTCGTCAAGCTGTGAAATGCAAACGTAAGCGCTTCCGTCCTGCGCATCTCTTTGACCGGTTTATTTTGACTATTAGTGATAAACAATTGGCTATTTAAATCTACTTTATCAGCAAATTCACCAGGGATCTTTAGGGTGTAATCACTATAAGGGCTGAGGTTTGGCAAGACAAACGATCCATCTGAATTTGTAGTTGTTGTGAGGAGTACCTTCTTGCCTTCAAATACTTGTAATGGAATATTTCCTTTTTCTGTATCCGTTACAAGTTTTCCATTTATGGTATCTCTGATTTGTAATGTAACATCGGTCACTGAAAGAACAGAAAGGCTGGCTTGATCTGATTTCAAAATTTTATAATCAAAATCATCTCCGGTTTGCGTTACTACGGCTAATGCTTTGTTATTGTCATCTGTGATGACCATTGTGCCATTGTCAATAGCTTCGTCCATTTTGAGCTTGTAGTTGCCATCTTGCGGAACATGATCAAATTCAAATTTGCCATCACTATCCACAAACGTGGTGAACACTATCTCACCATCATCATTAACTAGGTGGATGGGCATATGATCTGGGAGATCCCCAGGAAGCTTTTGATAGGCAAGTCCTGAAAGAACTTGTGTTTTTGCCGGAATGATTGGAGGCAGTAAATCGTAATTGGCCTGTTCCAAAGGGTGGATATTGAAACCATTATTCTTTAATGGAAATTTTTGTACTTTCTGTCCCTTACTGTTGAGGATGAACAGGTTTGTTTCGGCTTGATCCGCCTTGCTCAAATGACTTAATAGTTTGATGCGATAAGTGCTTTCCGGGCTTACACTATCTATTTTGATATTGCCATTTTTATCTGTTTGAAGGTTCCTAATGACTCTTTGTGTTTTATCGCTAAGCTCTAACTTTAAACCTGAGGCAACATCATAATCTCCAATAGTTATGAGCGTATTGAGGTTTGTGTAATTCGTATACGCAAATTGACCTTTTTGATCTGGAGTGCCAAGGGTATCTTTGATTTCTCCATCTTCATCTAAAACCAGTAAACCAAGATCGCTATCGGATGCATTAGCAGTTTTTATGATGAAGTTTTTGTCAGTGGGAAGTTTTTGGAAATTAAAATTTCCAAATTGATCTGTCACTGCAATATCCAATACGCCCCCATCATCATCCAATAAATAGACCTTCATGCCTTCTGGTTTGTCAGCCGCTAGTTTGCTGTAGATCATCCCTTGGAATGTGTTCTTTCGTTCATACTTGAAGGTGCCATCATCATTTTGTGCCACATTTTCTTGTGTCCCAGTTTCATCCACAATTACAAGCTTGACATCTTCTTCGTTGGGAAGGTCTTGAACTTTCAATTTATAAGGCTTGTCAATTGGAAGTTGCGTGAATTCAAAATTTCCAAACTCATCTATGAGCGCGGAATCAAGTCTTAAACCCTCATCACTTAAGAGGTAAACAGTTAAGTTTTTAGGGATATCCCCGGGCAATTTTTTGAATATTTTACCTGCAAGTTTTTCTTGAAGTCCTTCAGTGGAAAGTACAGGTAAATTGTCTACTTCATCTTGTGTCAAGGCATAGAACCTAAAGTAATCATTGGTCTCTCGAATAAGCCTCAGAACTCTGTCTCCGTTTTCATTTAACAAGTAAATATCAGTTTCAAGTGGAAGTTCTCCTCCACCATCCATTTTTGCCAAAATTGAGTAGTCTCTGTAGGGCAATAGTGTGTCAAGATAGAAGGTTCCATCTGTATTGG
>JALEGO010000788.1 GCA_022763165.1 Flavobacteriales bacterium | reverse complement strand
CCAATTCGTAAATCCTTGAAGCTTCATTCCACGGATGATATCCCTGTCCTATATACTTAAATCCAAACTTTTCGTAGTATCCAACATGTTGGGTACATAGATATACATTTTCAAAACCTGATTTTCTCGCGTCATTTTTAGCACGATTGATTATTAAGGAAGCATAATTATTGCCCCGTTCTTTTTCCTCTATGAATAAAGCGCAGATCCATGGATATAGGTCCATTCTGCTTATGAAATCATTTGTAACCAGACCTCCACAACCGATAATTTCATCATGTCTTTGTAGCAAATACCATTGTGGTAATGGATTTTTCGAGTTCAAACTATTGGCTATACAATCTTCATATATTATCGGCAATACACTTTTCCAGCTTTTTTGAAGATACTCAATTGTTTTGTTCTTGAGTTCAGGGTTTTCGCGAACTGATATTATTTCTGGTTCCATATTTTCATTAGTAGTCGATATTAGAAAACAAATAGCATTGCAATGCCAAGCATACTGCGATTCCCTATTCGCGTTTGAGATCCTAAAGTTATAGATTTTCATGGTGCTATTGAAACTCATATCTGAGTATGAAGCTCATACAATTAGTGACAAAAAAATGCCTTTGTTTTGTTACTTTGAGTCATTGTTAGAGCTTTCCTCGGCTAATCAGAGACTTTTGATGTAATCAACAATTAATGCTGCACCTTCCTGGTCAACAATGGTAGTGCCTATCAAAGGCATTTTTCCTTCTGCTACAGAATTGATTATCTTGTTCTTGCCGGACTTAATTCCAGTCTCAGTTATAGAAGTTTCATATCTAAAATCAAACTCTCTTTCCGCTGGTTTATCCCAGCCACTAGGGTTATGGCAATGTGCGCAATTCATATCCATGTATGCCCTCGCTCGTGTCTCTAAATTAATGTTGAGGTCATTATAATCGACAATTTCTGAAATGCTATTAACAGAAAAATGATTGAGAATATTAATTGATTGTAAATACTCAATTTGATTTTGGATTAAGCCATCTCGTACCACTATACGATTGATATTCCTTAATGACGGGCCGATTGGAGCAATTTCTGCGTTGGACTGATGACAAGTCATACATTCGTTTTGACTTGGCACTTGATAATTGGTGGAATAGCTTTTCCCATCCTCATTGATCCAGTTCATGCTAGTTTCAGCGCCCTCATTGATTAATGTCGCGTCAGTTTGATCTTGATTCCATAAATAAGTTGCAATATTCCAAACTCCCATTTCCTTAATCAGCAGCCTGGACTCAATAATTCGTTTGCCCAAACTGGTGTCTCTTGCATCATTGTAATAATAAAATGTCTTAACTAAGATTGTCTCATCAGGAAAACTTAGAGTTTCGCCTGATTGTTTAGTCACCAGGGCGTTATTTGGAACTTTTATCAATCTTTGCTTGAAAGCATGGTCTGTATACAAAACTGAAGTCAATTCTATTAAGTGGAAATCGTTGGACGGTTTTAAGTTGGAAGGATCTCCAGCAAATATCCCATAAGATGAGAGTTTTTCTTCAAAAATTATTGACTGAGGAAAGTTAAACTCCGGAATACTAGTTTCATTCCGAAACTCATCCTTTTTACAAGAGAAACAAATCAATATCAAAAATATAAGCGTGTTGATCTTCATATCTTATCATTTTCAATGATACCGCCTGAATCTTAGCATACCCTACTTTTAAGAAAGTTTTGTTTTCTTGTTGTAATTAATCTTCGCAGATTAAACGAGTTAAGTCTACTTTCATTTTCATTGGAAACTATTACTCAAAAAAGATGTTTTCTTCCAATAAGGCCCTGTAGAAGTGTCATTTAGATGGAGTTTGATTATGATACTATTTACTATTGTCAATTTTAAGGATTTTCTTTCTGCATAATAATTTGTTCTTTGAAAATACTTCAATGACATAAACACCTGATTCCTCATCAATTGTAAATTCGAATTGCTTTTGAGTTGTTTTATAACTTTTCACGAGTCTTCCGTTGAGATCCAAAATTCTTATGTCCAATGCTAGATGCTCATTCAAAGCATATTTAACATTTATTACATCAGAGGTGGGATTAGGATAGAGTTCAACTTTTATGAGGTCAGGCTCATTTACAGAAGCAGTTGAATTGTTATTTATTTTTAGGAGTTTTAAATCCTTATCAATACTCGATACCAGGCTGTCAGAAATAATATTCCCAGTTCCAGAATCCAATATGAAATATCGAATTGTATTTGGTGGGTCTGTATGATAAGAACCTCTGAAATTGTAAGTTTGGCTTTGCTGATCAAATTCTGTTGAACCAAATTCGATAGAAGAATAATCTAGTGTATCTAAATCATTTATTGTATTTATTTTGTTCGAAGGATCTACAGAAGCATAATAGCAAGATGTGCCATCAAATTTTATAAAATAGATTTTATCATCAACTTCATTATTTTCTATTCCTGCCACCACCTCAGGATAATTTAAAATTAATGAATCGTGCGTCAGAGTATTGGAAGATAAGTTAAACCTGAATAACCTAAATCCAGGATAATCATTAGAATATCGTCCAGTGAAAATAAACTCGTTCCGATTAAAACTAATCGTTGATCCAAGGATAATTGACAAATCATTAAAGTTTGATAAATCAACTGTGTTTCCAGTAAATGGATTTAATTTAGTGATACCATAAGAAGATCCATTTAACTTCAACCCGTAAATTTCGTCATGAATGTCTGATTGAATAAGTCGAAATATTGGATTGCTCTGCACAAGAGGGTTGTGGTCAAGATGTCCAGTAAGTAAATCTAAAACGTATACTTTAAGAATCGAATTTTCTCGGCCTAAAAAAATATAAGATGAAGAGTCTTTATGAATAACGGACGATTTTTCATTGTATGTAACGTAGTCTAGATTGGGTAAGACATTTAGGGAGTCTGTTTTTGTTGTTTGAAAGTCAAATTTTGAGAAGACCATATGTTCAGTCAACTTTTGAATCCCATAAGATTCTTGAGCAATGAGCTTACCAGGATTTGTATTTAATAACATTACCACAATGATCCAGTAAAAACGAACAATAGGTCCATTCATGTCATTACGATCCCTATTGCTAAAGTGAATATTGATATTTTTCATTTTAATTGATTTCCTTCAAGTTCCGAATTATAGAGTGCTTTTAGAATCACAATTATTTAGTAATGTAGAATTCTGAAGCAATTAAATAGTGCTGTGGCAAATGGTTTTAATAAGCTTTACCTTTATGTCAAATTATCGAATAAAAAATCTACATGGAATATAGAAGATTGGGAAATTCAGGTTTGCAGGTGAGCGCTTTGTCTTTAGGGTCATGGCTCACTTTTGGAAAGCAAATAGAAGACGGTATTGCCGAGCAATTGATGATTAAGGCTTACGACAGCGGCATTAATTTTTTTGATAATGCTGAGATTTATGCCCGAGGTAAATCTGAAGAAGTCATGGGTGCAATCATCAAAAAATTAGGCTGGAAAAGAGACACTTTTGTAGTATCGAGCAAAGCGTTTTGGGGTGGCGATTTACCCAACCAAAAAGGTTTATCAAGAAAGCATTTGGTTGAGGCTTGTGAAGCGGCCCTAAAAAGACTACAAGTCGAGTATCTCGATCTTTATTTCTGTCACAGACCAGATCTGAACACGCCCATATCAGAAACAGTGTGGTCCATGCACAACTTGATTACACAAGGGAAAATACTGTATTGGGGCACTTCAGAGTGGAGCGCACAAGAAATCCAAGAGGCCTATACGGTAGCTGAAAAATATAATCTAATCCCACCCACTATGGAACAACCACAATACAATATGTTCCACAGAGAGCGATTTGAAGTGGAATACTATAAGATCTTTAGAGACTTAAAGTATGGCAGTACCATTTGGTCTCCTTTAGCTTCAGGATTGCTTACTGGAAAATACAATGATGGCTTTCCAGAAGATACCAGATTAGGGATGGATGGACTGGATTGGTTAAAAGATAAAACCCTATCAGAAAGCCGTATTGCCAAAACAAGAGCATTGACCAAATTGGCAAACGAATTGGGTACAAGTCTACCAAAACTTGCTATCGCCTGGTGTTTGAACAATTGTAACGTAAGCACTGTTATTTTAGGTGCTTCGAAATTGTATCAACTAGAAGAAAACTTAACATCACTTGATGTATTGCCATTACTTACTAATGAAGTTATTGAAAAAATAGAAGGCATTTTGGAGAACAGAAAAGAGGTCCTAAAGTTCTAGTGATGTTGATTGCACAGAAAGTTAGTGAGTTGCAAATCCCTTTTTTGGATAAACTTAATTCAGAAATCAAGAACTGGATTGATGAGGCGAATTTTGAAAATATTGGAATTAGTCGTTCAGAGTCTGTCAATATTACAGATCATGATTTGAGTATTGCACTTTTAGCCGCTGGAATTGAAGAGTTAAGTAGATTCAGTAATGATGATCAGGGTAGAGTATTTGGTCATTATACCAAAGATCAAATAGGTTGTAATGATGCCTCCTACATCAGTCGAGATGGTCGATCTATTCAAACAGAGGATCTATCTATAAGAAGATTAGACTGGCTTCTGGAGAATGAGTTTTACAAACAATATGAATCGAATACCGAACGAGAGCATTGGGATGAGCCTGGATTGACTTTACCATCTGGTCCTGGTCCATGGGGATCGGGTTTAGTGGCTTTGGGAAAGGACCCAAACCCTCACAAGTTGGATGATCCTTTTCCGGGAAGAGATTTACAAGATCAAAGAAAAAATGGAATCCCTGCTTGGAGAACTGAACCATGGAAGAAAATAGAGACTTTGGCAGATGCTATTAATCATGTCTCACTAGTGCTCGATAGAAGTAAATTCATTGATGCGAATTACAAGGTATCGTATAACTTTAATTACAATGATGTTGAGCTGTTTGAGCATAAAATGAACCTGCAGCGATTACAGTTTAAATCTATTCTTACTGATCTTGAAGTAT
>JALEGO010000787.1 GCA_022763165.1 Flavobacteriales bacterium | reverse complement strand
GTTAGGGTACTCAAGGAAGATAAGAATCAACTTCGGTCTTATCTGCTCTTAAAACAGGCCAGACTCTATTTGTGTTGTGATCTCTCAGAAACAATGTTGCAGAGATGGAATAAGAGAGTGAAAGATTGGGTGGCGCTAGCCATTCAGTTAGATTCCGAAGCACGGTACGTTTGGAGTGAAATTTTCGATGAATTGGATTGGGAAGAACGGCAAGAAGACATGAAGTTGTTCACGGCTCAAGTTGATGTTGAAAACTAATCATTCCTATTATTTTAAAAAATCAATATAAAATTTCGTTTATCGAAAAAATAAAGAAATTAGTGAAATAAAATTTTCATCGAATACAAAAAGCAGCTATTTTAGTGTTCGAACTTAATGTAATTGCAATTGCTGTTTATTCTAATGCTAGAAACTAAATAATTCACAAACGTTAGATTAAATCAACAATTATGCTAAAATTCTACTCTGCCCTTCTAAAACTGCCATTTATAATTATTTTAAACCTTGCGATCAGCCATGCACAAACTTGGTTGCAGCCACATTCGCAATTAAACCTAGCGAATCATCCATCGCAAACCACCCTAGGTCAGATCATAGCGACCAATGGTGGAAATCAAATGGGGAATCAAGGGATTCCAAATCCGGGTGTGATCAACACTTTGCGGGATTTCTATCATATGGAAATCGATTATAATTATAGTTATTTCCCAAGCGAAGGCACATTAAATGCCAACACTTGTGATTGCAGTAATGTTTGGTGCAACAACGGTAATTGCAATAATTTCATCAACAATCCCGGAGGTCAATCATCATTCACTAGCAAGAAAGATTTTTATTGTAGCTGGAATGGTCCAAATTTTCAATTTGGAGAGGTTTATTCTACAATGGAGGCATTATTCATAAAATCAACTTCCATTGGTGGCTGTGCAAATGCGGATATAACAAGAGGCTTCCCAGATAAATGGTATTCATTGGCAGAATGGGGTGGCATTGGTAACATTAGACAAAATTATATCAATTATCTATTACCCTGGCTCGAAACATATTGTCCAAACGATCCAAACAAACCATGTCTCATCGATGTACTAGAGGTTGGAAATGAACCTTGGGGTGATCCATATCCAGGAAGAGATGGTTATCATCAATTGATGAGTGCTGCGGTTGCGGCTTTCACACAGCACTTTGGTAGTGCTAACCCATCAAATTGGAGAATGAAATTGTCCACTGCAGCTTTTGAAGCACATGATGATAATCCAAACAATTTTGGCGCTACGGAACAATATGTTGGTGATATGTTGCCTGACTCGTTACTTCCGTACTATGATTATGTAACAATTCATCCATACGCCTTTCCTTTAAATGGATCTTCATTTTCAGTAGATCAAAGGCCAGAAGCGGAAGGAGGTGCATTCTTAACTTTCAAGAACCTCATAGAATGGCGAAATCAGAAAATGCCTCACGCTGAAGTAAATATTACTGAATTTGGATGGAACGCTGGACTGCCCAATGACGGCTGTGGACCTTTTGGTGAATCCACACAATCCGCTTATATTATGAGGAGCTTTTTATTGGCGCAAAGATATGGCGTTCACAGGGCATTCGTCTATTCTATTGATGATTCTCATGAGTTTCCTCTGTATTGCACAATTGGCTTGTATCAAGATCTTCACAATAATAATCCAAGAAAAATTATGGAATCTATTTTGAAACTGAAGTCTTCAGACTTATCAGATAAAGTTTTCCTAAAAGCCTTACATGAGGATGCTGATGAAGCTAACAATGGCTTGAATGGTAAGTACGTTTATATTCTTGGAGATGCTAGTGGCCAGCCTACTCATTTAGTGGCTTGGCGACCTGATGCATTAAATTACGAAGATTCCAACTATCCAAGTGTTTCCAATGCGTTTGAAACCATTCAATTGCCAGATACGACCATTTGGGCTAAATCAAATGATCAATACTGGTATTTAGGTTGGGACAATTCTAATGACAACACCATTGGTCAAAATGCACAAACCAATGTGAACCTCAATCAAGATAGTTCCTCAACAATTGATATCAAACTGTCTGCGGTTCCTGTTGTTATTCCATTGTACACCAACAGCTGTCAGTACGATGCGCAAGGGAATCTTATTAATTGCAATGGTTTGATTACAGTAAATGAGGATATTTCTGCGTCAGAAGTTAGGCTTTCAGTTTATCCAAATCCGGCATCACAAGAGTTAAATGTTGAATGGTTTGGTGCTGGAAAGCTTACGTTCAGAAATGCCTTGGGCCAACTTATATTTAGAAAAGATTATCAAGAAACAAGTATTCGTACGGCTCTCGATATTTCAGGGCTTTCACCCGGAATCTATCATCTGAACTTGAGCACAGATTTTGGTCAGGTAAGTAGAAAAGTGATTATTGAGAAATAATTTATTAACAATTAATTCAAATGTAAAATATTGGTAAGTAAATTATTATCCTCATATTTGTCAGCGTGATCAGAATAATGTTCATAAACCATCCTTCTCGTTAATAACCTTACCCGCCAAAATCACGTACTACAACAATCAAATTTGACCTATGAGAAATAGAGGCTTCTTAAAACAATGTGACATTAATCAAGAGCTAAAATTTTATTTAAAATTTGCTTTAATTTTCACTTTCTTCGGAGTTCTTGGATTGCTTTTAAGTGTCTCTTTATCAGTTAATTTAAGTTATTATACTCAGATAGTTTTACCCTTGATTTTTATCATTATTGCTGTTGGGTTTGGCCTGCGTCCCTTACGAGACGCCTACATCACAATGAGCAGAAGAAAGAGGGCAATTAAGGAGGGAGTGAGAGTGAACGCTGTAGTTATAGATAGGCGAAAATTCTTCAATCCATTGAAAAGTCTTTCAAGCAGAATTTTGCATAAGGTTGAAGTTAAAGATGAGGATAATACTTACCATACATTTGAATTTGAAACTACAGAACGCTTTTTACGGCCCTTTACTCGTTATGAAATTGGAGAGGAGATTAGCGGTTTTGTTGATTTTACTTCCAGAGCCTTTTTCTTCCCAAGAGAGCTGAATCAAGTTTCGTGAGAACCAGATAAAAGACTATTTGAGCAAAGTCACCGTTCCAATTTTGGTTTTCACCTTTGTTCTTTCAAATTGATATTCAATCTTATATAAATAAACACCATCTTGATGTTCTTCAGGAAACCAAGGGTCATTGATATTCGTTGAAGAGTATACAATGTCACCCCATCTGTTGAAGACCAAAAGCGTAAAATTCTGAAGCTCGCAATCTGAATAAGCGCGGAACCCATCATTAAGAAAATCACCGTTCGGTGTTATGCTATTTGGGACATACAAATTACAGCTGCAGTCTTCTTTCTCAATAAGAATTTCATCAAAATCAGTGCCGCATTGGTTGTATATATTAACACCTATATTTCCAGCTCTTGCGATATTTCTGATACCTCCTGTACGTCCATCCGTCCAGACAAAAGTGGCATGTTCCTGATTCACATTGAATACTGCAAAGGAGTCATCACAAATTATCAAATCATCTCCCAAATCTACACTAGGCACATCTAAAAGCTCAACTTGAATTTCATCTCTTAGTGTAACGCATGAATTGGTAACTTCTACCCAGAACAGGCCGGCTGTATCAACAGCTATTTGAGGATTTTGTGTGCTATCATGCCATAAATATGTAACGCTTTGACTTTGAGATGCATCTAGGAATAG
>JALEGO010000786.1 GCA_022763165.1 Flavobacteriales bacterium | reverse complement strand
CTGTACCCGTTGTACAAATGACTAAAAGGGAAAACCGACTTGGAGGTGCTGCGAATGTGGCGAAGAATATTGCTTGGTTGGGAGCAAAACCCATTTTGTGCTCGGTTTTGGGAAATGACAGCAAATCATCCATGTTTCGTTCTTTGATGGAGGAAAATGAGCTTCCATTAGATGGATTGATAGATGACGCTACAAGGCAAACAACCACTAAAACTCGTATCATATCCGGAGCGCAACAAATATTAAGGGTAGATCAAGAATTAACATCTCAAGTTTCCACAGAAACCACCAAACTTCTTAAGAACAGAGTCGAGACCCTTATTGAACAAAACGATGTGAAGGTTGTTATTTTTGAGGATTATGATAAAGGTGTGATTACCGAGGAGCTGATTGATCATGTTGTAGGTTTGTGTCGACAAAAGGGAATTCCAACTTGTGTGGATCCTAAAAAGAAAAATTTCTTGAGTTATAAAAACGTCAGTTTGTTCAAACCCAATTTGAAGGAGCTCAAAGAGGGCTTGGCAATAGAGGTGGATCCAAAGAACAAAGAAGATCTTAAAGATTCTGTGAGAAGACTACAGGAAAAGTTGAATTGTGAAACAGTCATGATTACATTATCCAACCATGGGGTTTTTATCGGGAATAATCATGAATCTTTTCATTACCCTGCGCATTTAAGGAGGATATCTGACGTATCTGGTGCTGGAGATACTGTTATCAGTGTTGCTGGTTTATGTTTGGCCCTCGGCATGAGCATTGATCTGATTGCCAAACTTTCCAATATTGCTGGTGGTATGGTGTGCGAAAAAGTTGGTGTTGTTCCGCTCTCTTATAAAGAATTTCAAAATGAATTAGACATATTATTATGAGCCAAGCAGTTGAAAATGTAAAACCTTATTCAGGTGATGGAAGCAAGAAGGAACAGGTGGCGGATATGTTTAACAACATTGCGAGTAACTATGATTTTCTAAATCATTTTTTATCTCTTGGTATTGACAAAATCTGGAGGAAAAAGGTTGTTAGAATTCTCAAAGAAAAGAATCCCAAACAAATCTTAGATATCGCTACTGGCACAGGCGATTTAGCTCTGGAACATTTGAAACTGAACCCGGATCAGATTATTGGAGTTGATATTTCACAAAACATGCTTGATGTTGGTAAAAAGAAAATAGCATCAAAAGGTGTTTCTCACTTGATTGATTTTCAATTGGGTGATAGCGAGAATTTGCAATTTGAAGATGCAACTTTTGATGCCATAACTGTTGCTTTTGGGGTTAGGAATTTTGAAAATCTGGGAAAAGGTTTATCTGAAATAGCTAGGGTGCTTAAAGTTGATGGTAAGGCTGTAATACTGGAATTTTCAACCCCTAAAAAATTTCCAATTAAACAGGTTTACAGTTTTTACTTCAAAAATATTCTTCCGAATTTAGGAAAACTCATATCCAAGGATCCAAGAGCATATACATATCTTCCAGAATCTGTGAATGCTTTTCCAGAGGGGAAGGAGTTTGTTGGTTTATTAGAAAAGAGTGGATTTACCAAAATAAATCAAGTACCAGTTAGTTTTGGTATAGCAACAATCCACATATTAGAAAAATAAAAGATATTAGGGCAGCGTTACTTGATCAGAGATGATACACCTCAGATACATATTATTACTATCAAACATCATCCTTTTCCTCGTGGGCAATTCACAACCTAAAAGAGTTGAGAATCTTCCAAATTTCGATCAAAAACTATATCACTTTGGTTTTAGTCTTGGGGCAAATTCTGCTGATTATTCTATAAGACACAATAATTTACTATCACCTGATACGCTTCTAACGCTTAATGTTGAGCGACAAGGAGGTTTCAATCTTAACATTGTATCAGCCTTTCATTTTACTGAATTATGGAGTATTAGATTCATTCCTGGTCTTTCCTTTGCGCAAAGGAATGTTGTTTACAGGCGAATAAAAAATGGTATTACCTTGCCCGATAAACCGGTTCCAATTGAGTCTACATATCTTGATTTTCCTCTTTTGTTTAAGTATCGGTCATTAAGAAATAACAACTTTGCTGCTTATGTAATTGGTGGTGGCAAGTATAGCTTAGATCTTGCTTCGCAAGCTCATGTTGATAATAATATCAACGATCCGGAAGATATTGTCCTGAAAACCAAAAGACACATTTACTTAGCAGAAATTGGTGCAGGAGGTGATTTTTTTCTTACCTATTTTAAATTTGCTATTCAACTAAAATACAGCTTTGGGTTGCATAATGTATTCATTAATGACGGTACTCAATTTGCCGCTCCAATTGAATTTGTAAGACCAAAAATGTTGACTTTTTCTCTGACTTTCGAGGGGTAGAAAGAATAATCTAAAATTGTCATCGTTTAGCTGCGGTGAGAATGATAATTTTTATTTACCTCATTGCGTTATGCCCATTATTGTATGGGCAGACCCCTCAGAACTTAGCCGGTTTTTATAACAAGCCTTATTACTTTGGAATGTCTTTGGGTGGAAATACGGCCTCATTTTCATTGAAACACAACAATTTGAATAGTAGGGATACCTTATTAACCTTAAATCCAAAATCAAGTGCTGGTTTCAATATTCACATTGTTTCAGAATTGAGACTATCGGACTTTGTAAGTCTCAGATTTACTCCCGGATTGACTTTTACAGATCGAGAATTGATTTATAGATTTAACTATCACAAGAACAATCAAACTTTAACCAGGTTTGTCGAGTCTAATTATATTGATGCCCCACTTCTTTTAAAATTTAGATCTCAAAGAGCGGGTAATTTTGCCATGAATGCCAATATAGGTCCTAAGTACAGTTACAATTTAATCTCTCCGGCAGATAACACTGGTTCGAATTTAAAATCTATAGAGATCAATACACTAAGGCATCAATTTTTGGGAAACATTGGAGTTGGAATGGACTTCTTCTTGCAATATTTCAAGTTTGGTTTTGAAATGAACTATTCTTTTGGTTTGCATAATATTCTTATTCAGGATCATACCTTATTGTCTGAGCCAATTGATTTCATTAGACCTAAAATCTTCTTATTATGCCTAACGGTTGAAGGTTGATCGGAATGCCTCCCAAGTTAAAATGCTCATGGAAGCTGCAATATTTAGTGATTCAGCTTGCTCCGAACCAGGAATTTTAATTAAAAAGTCTGAAAGATCACGCAAATGGTCAGAAAGACCATTTCCTTCGTTGCCAAAAAGTAACAAATGACTATTCACTGATTTAAATTGAAATTGCAAGAGCGAGGCTCCAGAAAGGTGTGCTGCGATAATCTTTACACCCTCTTGTTTTTTTTCATGAATAAATGAATCTAGATCAACTTTAAATGGTTTAACTCTGGTAAAAGAACCCATAGTCGCTTGAATCACTTTTGGGTTATAGAAATCAACAGATCCATTTCCCAAAAATATCTGATTGATACCAAACCAATCGCATGTCCTGATTATGGTTCCCAAATTTCCCGGATCTTGCACAGAATCCAGGGCGATCATCAGTTTTTCCGAGTTCGGCAATTTAGTCGTTTCAGGTTTCGAGACAAGGGCAAGTGCTTCTGTCGGATTCGCAAGGTTGCTAATCTCTTTCATTTCATGTGGGTCAATAAAGAAGAGGTTTTGATCCTTAAAATCCACTACATCAGATTCATCAATATTGTTTCTAATATATAGGGTTTCGATGTGGTAATTTGAATCTAACAGCTCTTTGATTGACTTGAGTCCTTCAACAATAAAGCAATTTGTTTTGTCTCTACCCTTTTTAGATTTAAGGGATCTGATTAATTTTATCCTGTTTTTGCTCAACATTAATTCTGACCATTAAGCATTGCCTAAAGCATCTAAAATACAAATAAGCAGTTTTCTGACCTTTCTAATTGTGGTTTTAATAATAAGCACTTCTTGTAATTTGGCGCGTAAATTACCCGAAGGAAGTTATTTGCTTGATAAAAACGTTATTGTTCTTAGAGGTGATTGTAAAGTTGAGCTAGCTGATATTCAAGCAATATTGAAGCAAAAGCCTAATCGCAAAATTGCAAGCGTTTTGAGGTTTCACTTGTTCATGTATAATCTCGGGAGCAATTTGAAAGAATCTAAAATCAAAAATTGGCTTACAGAAACAGTTGGCGAGGCGCCTGTTATATTAGATTCCACTTTGCTTGATAAGAGTGTCCGGCAAATCTCCATTTTATTGAAAAACAAAGGATACTTTAACAATGTTGTACGTGATTCGGTCGTGGTTCGTCCCAAGAAGAAAAAGGCAGTAAATCATTTCATCATCTATCCTGGTGATCCATACAAAATAAGCCAAATCACCATTTCAATGAAGGACAATGACTTATTACCTTACCTACAAAAAGTGGATAAGTCCAAGAATAGTAAACCTTTGCTTAGAAAGGGGGATTTGTTTGATGTTGACCGGATGGATAGTGAGAGATCAAGAATTTCCAGGGAAATGCAGAACTTGGGTTTTTATTATTTTGAAAAAGAACACGTAAGTTATCAGGTTGATACTTCCATTGGAGGTCGAGGGGTTAAGGTCAAGCAGATCATAAAAAATCCAACTTTAGATATCAATGATTCTATTCATATTCTAAAACACAAAAAGTACAAAATAGATGAGATTCTAATAAGGGGTAATAACCAAATACCATTGGAGTCTCAATACACCGATAAGCTGATACCTATAGGGGATTATAAGTTCAGGCCTGACTTATTATACAAGAACATTTTTATCAAACCGGAAGAATACTATAATCTAGAAAAAACAAAGTTAACCTACAGACGGATTTCTGATTTGAAAGTTTTTAGAAGAGTGGAAATTGGATTCGATCAGAGTCCGCAGTATCCGGATTCCAATTTGCTAAGTTGTTATGTAACATTGACACCAATGCAGAAACACTCCTTT
>JALEGO010000785.1 GCA_022763165.1 Flavobacteriales bacterium | reverse complement strand
GAGATTTTGACAAGGTCCTTGAAATGGTCCAAGAAATCAATAAGCTTGATATGGAGGTATGCTGCACACTAGGGATGTTAAGTGAAGAGCAGGCAAAAAAGTTGGATGAAGCAGGAGTGTATGCCTATAATCATAACGTGGATACTTCTGAAGACCATTATTCGGAAATTATTTCGACAAGAGATTATGATGATCGCCTCAATACGCTTAAGAATGTTAGAAAAACCAACATGACGGTATGTTCAGGTGGTATCATTGGTATGGGTGAAAGTATTGAAGATCGAGCGAAAATGCTCGTTACATTGGCTAATTTAGAACCACATCCAGAGTCTGTTCCTATAAATTCTCTTGTTCCCGTGGATGGAACTCCTCTGGGAGGCTTGGAGCCCGTGTCCATTTGGGAGTTTGTAAGAATGATTGCTACCACAAGAATTGTTCTTCCTTCATCATACGTGCGATTATCGGCTGGAAGATTAGAACAAAGCCAAGAGGGGCAGGCATTATGCTTTTTAGCAGGAGCTAACTCGATTTTCGCGGGAGATAAGTTGTTGACAACACCAAATCCAGAATACAATCTTGACTTGGAACTTTTCGATATTCTTGGAGTGAAAATTCAAGATGTTAAGAATCAAAAGCCGCAGTACCATAACGCCTAAATGGGCAACTACAAATCCAGTATTGAGAAAAAATTAGCGCAAAGATCTGAAAAAGGTACTTTAAGATCTCTTGGCATTTTAGATCCTGAATTTTCAGATTTTATTTCTAACGATTATTTGGGCTTAGCCAAGCAAAAGACTCCGATTCAGGGCGATTTAGGGTCTACTGGATCAAGATTGATTTCAGGCAATTCGGCTCTCCATTTGAAGCTAGAAGAATTCTTGGCGAATCATCATGATGTTGAGTCCGCAGTCCTTTTTAATAGTGCCTACCTGGCAAACCTTGGTGTTATTCAGGCCATTACAGAGAAGGGTGATCTAATATTTTATGATCAAGATTGTCATGCTTCTATTAAAGATGCAGTGCGACTTTCGCATGCTCAATCCTTCAAATTCAAGCATAATGATTTAGACGATCTCCAACGGCAATTAAAAAAAGATGGTAATACGAAAATCGTAATTGTTGAGTCATTGTATTCAATGGGAGGGGATAGGGCCAATCTATTAGAAATCAAAAAAATAGTAGATGAATTTAACGCTCTGCTAATTGTTGATGAAGCTCATAGTGCGGGTTTATTTTCCCAAGGAACGGGATTGGTTAACGAACTTAGAATATCCGGGGAAAATGTTATTCAGGTCCTGGGTTTTGGCAAAGCATTGGGGTGTTTCGGAGGTGCCATTTTATCTTCACAGTTGATTAAGGATTGCATTATCAATTTTGGCAGGACTTTTATCTATACCACAGCTCTTCCAGAATACGCTATTCATAGAATTCTGAAGAACTATGAACTAATTAAAGAAGGAGATCAAATTGTGCGGCTCAGGGAAATTATTGATTACTTCATCCAAGAAAATACAAGGAGCACTGCATCTGCAATGGATCAGATTCAATGTGTTAGAGGCGATGTTGGATGGTTAGAAAAAATTAATAAGGCCTGCGAATTGAAAAAAATAAATGTTAAAGTAATCAAATCTCCTACAGTAAGGGCTGGTGAAGAGATGTTAAGACTAACTTTGCATTCTTATAATTCTAAAGAAGAGATTGACCAACTTTTAAATATATTCAGAAGGCATGAATAAAGGTTTTTTCGTTACAGGAATTGACACAGAAATAGGTAAAACTGTAACTTCTTCTGTTTTGGTAGAAGCGTTGAAGTCTGATTATTGGAAACCTATTCAGTCTGGTGATCTAGAGTTTTCAGATACTATGAAAGTAAAGAGTTTGATATCAAACTCAAAAACCTTTTTTCATCAGGAGGGCTATGCTCTAAAAACACCTATGTCTCCACACGCGGCTGCCAAAATAGATGATGTACATATTGAATTGGAGAATATAGTTCTTCCTCAAACACAAAACTCATTAATTGTTGAAGGAGCCGGAGGATTGATGGTACCTATAAATGAGGAGCATACTATACTTGACATTATGAAAAAGTTAAAGTTACCAGTGATCGTTGTATCTAAAAACTACCTGGGAAGTATTAACCATACTTTGCTAACTGTAAATTGTTTACGGGAAAACAATCTTGATGTAAAAGGTGTGATTTTTAGCGGAGAAGAAAACGCTGAGAGCCAAAGAATAATTCTGAAACAAAGTCAAGCGACCTTTTTGGGTAGAATACCTTTCATGGAAATAAATAAGGAAAACATTTTAAAGGAGTCTGAACAATTTAAATTTTTGATTGATGGATAACAATCTAGTTGAACGTGACTTAAAGACCATTTGGCACCCGTATACACAGATGAAACTAAACAAAGAACTCATTCCCATTATAAAAGGGGAGAGGGAGTTCTTAATTAGAGAAAATGGAGATCGCATCATTGACGCGATTTCATCCTGGTGGGTGAACATTCATGGTCATGCAAATCCAATAATAGCAAAAGCCATTGCCGATCAAGCAAAAGAACTTGAGCAAGTAATTTTTGCTGGATTTACCCATGAACCTGCTGTTAGACTTGCAGAGGCTTTATTGGATATATTGCCGAGTTCTCATTCAAAGATTTTCTACTCAGATAATGGCTCTACAGCCGTGGAAGTGGCTATAAAACTAGCGCTTCAATACTTTAAAAATGATAATAAACCTAAGAACAAATTATTGGCAATTGAGGGGGCTTATCATGGAGATACCTTTGGCGCAATGTCCGTGAGCGCTCGGGGTGCATTTAATGAAGCCTTTCATCATCACTTGTTTGATGTAGACTATTTGCCTTTTCCTGAAGAAGGAAAAGAAGAACTGTGTTACGAAGCGCTAAGGAAGTCTTTGCGAGAAGGTTCTATCGCAGGTTTTATCTACGAACCTTTGGTTCAGGGTGCTGCAGGCATGAGAATGTACAAACCTGAAGTCTTGGAGAAAATGTTAGAAATTTGTCAAGAGTTTGAGGTGATCACCATTGCAGATGAAGTCATGACAGGGTTTGGACGCACAGGAAAGAACTTTGCTTCAGAATATGTTTCGCGATTTGAACCGGATATTATTTGTATGTCCAAAGGCATTACTGGAGGATTTATGCCTTTAGGAACCACCTCTTGTAAAGAATTCATATATGAGCGCTTTTACAGTGACGATAAGTCGAAAACTTTTTATCATGGTCATTCTTTTACCGCAAATTCTTTGAGTTGTGCAGCTTCGATTGCAAGTATTTCAATTCTCAAGGATTCCAAAACTCAACAGTATCTAAAAGATATTGCACAGTTCCATGAGACTTTCAAGCCAGACTTACAAAATTTTGATTTTGTTCAAAATGTGAAAAGTACAGGAACGATTTTATCCTTCGAATTTGTACCTGATGCTTCGGCTACCAGCTATTTTAACAAAAATAGAAATGAGATCTATGAGTTTTTTATGCAACGTAACATTTTGATACGCCCATTAGGAAATGTCATATATCTCATACCACCATATTGTATATCTGGGGAAAGTTTGAAAACAATAAAGAGCGCAATACTAGAATTTCTGAATGGAAGAAAAGCAAAATTAGACTAGTTGCTCTTCATTTCTGGTTCTCCTGAATTTGTGGAAGATTGATCATTTTTTTGGTCTTTCTTCATTTCTTTAGGAGCATCTGACTCTTCCTTTTCTTCCTCATTCATGTCATCTGATTCGTGCTTTTCATAAATCATTTTCACACCATTGATTTCATCAGGTCTTTCATTTTCCTTTTTTGCCGTTTTAATGTTGTGCAGAATATTGTACTCTTCAGTAATTTTTTCATTTTCCTGAAAAATATCTTTTGCGATTGTAATGATAGCCTTAGCAGAGTCCTTATCACCTCCGCTCATTAGTGCATCGCTATAGGTCAATAAGCTTGCTATTAATGTTGGTTCCGTAATTTGATCTACTTCGTAATCCGGATTCTTATAATTCTTTTCCACAGCAGGGAGAGCGTTCTTGATCAAAAGTGCACCTTGTGTATTTCTAGAAAGTACTTGATAAACTCCTTGAGCAAACTTTAGATTTTCGTTCTCGGGATCAATTTTTGTAATTCTAGATATTTCGCTTGCAGCTTTTCTATACTCTTCTCGCTCTGCATGAGATTTTACACGCAGTAGCGAATGTGATTTGAGTTTATCAAAGAATTCAGCGTTTTGAGCATAAATCTCCATTTTTTTGTCCTTTTTAATGTATTTGTATGCGTACTTAAGAGATTCTTTGATAGGATCTTTGTATTCCTGATCCAAATCTGCAGAATCCATGAAGTTAATTTCATAATAACACATTGCAAGGTATAGGTATGGTTCAGGATCTCTTCTATACTTATCGTTTAAGGTCATTCTTTCCGCCTTATATGCGCAATCTTCATATTTTTCGAAAGCATATAGATCAAATAATTTAGCATAAACCTCTTTTCCTCCATGAACTTGAGCTATTGAGGATATCGTAAATAAAAGGCCTAAAAGGGAGAGCAATGTTTTCATAAAAAGCGTTTATAAGTAGAACTCAAATTTTATTCCAAAATTGGAACGTTATTCAAATTTACGGTTAAATTCTAAGAAGTAAAAAAAATGTGAATTAGAATGAAGGTACCGATCTTCGGCTCTTGATTCTTCTGAAACCTCTTCTTTTGTAGAGTTTGTAATAGGCGTTTACTGTAGCAAACATGTATGAATCAAAATCATTAGCATCACCTCTTGGCTCTCCAGCACATGTTTGACATAAGTTTGGACCACCAAGAAGTTGTTCTCCTAAATTAGGGTCAGCAAAATATGCGGCAACATCGCCATTGGCTTCACGAATCTCATCTTGGAAATAATATGTACCACTGACATCATCTAGATAATCATCAAAAGTTTTTCTCCAACCTACTTCTAAACCAATCTTCCATTGGGTGTTTATTGAGTACCTAAGACCTAAACCCATTGGGAAAGAAATACCAACTCGTTTATACTTTGAAGCTCTTCCTTCAAGTCCTTGCCCTTCAGTTCCTAAAGGTTGAAGAGAATACCACTTACCATCAAGATATTCACCTTTTGCATTATTATAATAACCTCCAACACCCACGAAACCATAAAGACCAACAATGAAGCTTCTTCCACCTTTCATTCCTCGGATTTTGTATTTGGTACCAGTACGCTCTTCAAGAATGTGATATTCACCTTGAACAGAGAGTTCAACAATATCAGAGCGGAAGTGTAAATTTCGATTTCTTCGGAAGGGTTCAGAGGTTAAGTTATCATTTCCATAAAGTCTTCCGTAGTGGACAGCACCTTTGGCTGAAAGTGATCTAAAAATATAATACCTGAAACCTCCTTGAACAACGTATCGTGTTGCCAAAAATTCGAAATCTTGTAAAAAATCCGTTCCGACTTGATCTTTACCTCCTAATTCACCTAGAAAATTCGAAGCACCAACGCCTCCAACAATTTCTTTTCTAAATTGCTTCCAATAATTTCCTTTAAACAATCCTTGTCCTGATGCAGCAGAGATAACAGTGCACAAAAGAATGGATAAACATCCCTGAATAATTTTTCTTTTCAAATCCAACTCTTTAGTAGATCAATTATACAAATTTAAACTAACGTAGTTACTTTACAAGTTTCAACTTATTAAAATTGCGATGTTAAGAATGCTCGATAAATTCGAAAACTGTACTTCTTGTTACGCGATAAGGGTTTGAGTTGATGGTCACATCTTTTATGAGACGTTGGGCTTTAGGGTCGTTTAACACTTGGTCAAGTGCCTTTACAAGGTTATGAGGGATTTTTTGCAGGGAAAGTTCTTCAGTAATCTGAGAATAGCTATACTTAGTAAACGTTTCGCTAAGGATTTTATTGAGTGCTGCTCTGTTTTTGACTCTGAGCTGGTTTGAAGTGAATAAGTTTGGTTCTGCATTTTCAATAGAAAAGGATTTTACGAGACCCTCAAATTGTCGTTCACTGCCAATAGCTAATGTAAATGTTTTGTCATCTTTACTTTTGAATAAATCTCCATATGGAGCAATGTTGGGATGCAATGTGCCTAGAGGTCTGGGAACATGCCCTGCATTTAAATAATTGGATGCCTGATTGACCAATGATGCTATTGCTGTATCGTAAAGCGAGACATGAACATGACGCGGGCCGCCTTCCAACAAAGCGCATAACACTCCCTCTTTTAATTGGTGTCCAGCTAGCACATCAATTAATGCAACTGGCATTTTAGCAAGATGATCATGATCAGTGCCACACATTGATACATATCCACATTCCGCTTGTAAAATCATATCAAAGGCTACTCGATCATCTTCCAGGCCGTATCCTGTTAGTTGACCATAAATGAGTCTATTGTTAACCTTAAGCAATGAGTTGAAATCCAAATTAAATTTGAATTCATCCCCTTTTTTGAAATTGACAAGAACAATGTCACATTTCTTAATATACTCAATGACTTTCAGGTGGTCTTCTTCATCAGTCAGATCTAGAAGCTCAGTTTTCTTGCCAAAATTGACTGAGGCATAATAGGCAGATTCCTTTTTGTTTTGATCTTCATTCGGGAGTTTCCAATGTCTTGTGATGTCGCCCTGAGTCTTCTTGTTTTCAATTTTCAGGACATCGGCTCCTAGTTCTGAAAAAAAGAGCCCAACACTAGGCCCAGCCAAGACACTGCTTAGCTCCACAATTTTTAGTTCAGATAGCCTTTTCATAATCAGTTTTTTCGAGGTAGATATCTAGGCCAATTATGATATTGGAAAAATATGTTGCAAAAAAACCTAGAATCCATTTCGCAAACTTATTAAAGACAACACGTTCTCGTCCAATAAACGGAATTTTTAAATAAGGTTGAAATAGCGCAATGTAATAACCTTGTTTCTTGATTTTAAACCTTGCTTTCGAATAATAAGGTCTGTCTTGACAACGCCATTTGCTCGGGTCAAAAAATTCAAATGTAAACTCATTGAAGTTCTTTTTATGTGTTGGATCCGTAATGGCCTCCCATGAGTTCCAGTATGGTACTGCAATGAAAATCTCACAACCCGGTTTTGCGATTCTGTGAATTTCTTCCAAAGTCTTTATTGTATTTGAAAGGTGCTCCAGGACATCTTTCATATATATTTTCTCAAATGAATTGTCCTCAAATGGCCAAGGAAATTGTTCCAAATCATGTATAACATCAACACCGTCAAGTTTGGCAATATCGTGG
>JALEGO010000784.1 GCA_022763165.1 Flavobacteriales bacterium | reverse complement strand
TTTCTGAAAAGATATCAGCCAATCTACTGCACAGTCGCTTGTAGGTATTAAACAACCCCTTTTTTTTTTAATGTTCGACTTGTTTAGTAAAGTAAGCTTTGGTGGACTCTGCTACAACGATCTTGTGAAGAACGACTTCATTTACATATGAAAAGTCAGAGTCTTGTTCTATTTCACGAGTTAAGATGTCAATGGCAATTTTCATCTTTTCGTTTGGTGAAGACAAATTCATGGTTTGAAAAACCAAGCGATACTCTAACCATGTCCAATACCAATTGATAAGATACAATAGTAGGAAATGCTTATTCTCAAAATAGCGGTAGATAGAACTTTCTGTGGTTTCAAGATCGGTCGCCAATTTTTTAAACGTAAACTTTTCGAGGCCCATTTCATCGATCATTTCAATGCTCTTGGAGATAATTGATCTACCCAAATCACTAGAATCCGGGTCCTTCAAATAAAGCTCTTGGTCTACTTTTAATTTTATCTGGCTGAGTAGCTCTTTCATTTGTAATACTAGTTTGAAAAAACAAAGAACATCTAAATTTGTTTATAAAACAAATTAAAATGATAGTAATACTACTATCTTCAGGTAGAGATACGTGTTGTTCTAATTTTTGTTACAACTTTTGATAATTTTGATACTTGCTGAGCAAAAGGCAGAGGCTTATGGGAAATTATCCAAAACCAGGGATTTATGTGCAATATGGCTGCGGACTATGTGCCCCTGAAGAATGGCAAAACTACGATGTTTCACCTACGCTTCAAATGCAAAGGACTCCGGTATTGGGTCCAATACTGAAACACAGATTAAAGCCAAAGTTTCCAAAAAATATCAAGTATGGAAACATTGTAAAAGGCTTAAAATATCCTGAAAACTCTTGTAATGGCATCTATGCTTCTCATGTCCTTGAGCACTTATCACTACAGGATTTTAGGAAGGCAGTTCAAAACACTCTTCAAATGCTTAAACCAGGAGGGGTTTTTCGCTGTATAGTGCCTGACCTGGAGGTAATGGCAAGAAATTATATTGGGGCTTTGGATAAGGACCAAAATGAGGCTAGTATCAGCTTCATTAAAGATACCCTGATGGGAACTACATCTAGACCAAGAGGGATAAAGGGTTTTGTAACAACGTTCTTTGGTAATTCAAAACACCTATGGATGTGGGATTATTACTCTTTGTCAGGTGAATTAGAAAAAGCAGGTTTCAGTGAAATAAGAAGATGTACGTTTAAAGACTTCCAAGACCCTGCTTTTGGGTTTGTTGAATATGACGAAGATAGGTTCAGGAGTGCTGTTGCGATTGAATGTACGAAGCCTTAAAAGGGTCAATTAGCTACAAGAAATGGTTTAGAATAGTGGTCCCCATTTTTTGAGATCACGATCAAGTTGTAGTGGCCTGGTATCAGAGATGTTGTAATTTCAGATTCATATGGGCTTTCATATACCAAGTGTCCAAGGGAATCATAAATTTTCAAAAAAGAGCTCGTTCCAGGAAAACTTATATAGAATGATCCATTGTTTGGGTTAGGAAATATGTTTATTGGGACTTCGGTTTGATCCAAGACAGCCGAAGGTTTATTTTTTAGAGCAATCATTGCACCAATGCGCTCAGAACTTGCTGGAACATTACTGAAACCGGCAGCGATCACTCTTCCTGTAGATTGAACAGCAACACAATTGAGGCCACATTGAAGTCCTGCATAGAATTGAAAACCAATCGTTTCATGCTCATCTAAGTTATTTATGTCTGGAATTTGAGTAATATTCATATAATCAGATCGGTGACTTGAAATCCATGCATTCTGATAATCTAAGGACCAACCAACGGCAAATAAAGATCCATTGTATTCAACCAGTTTCTTTATGATGTCTTCAGTGTTTTTATAATCTATTAGCTCACTTACTGATGAAAGGGTGTTATAATTTAATCGAAACAGCTGGAAATCTCTGGATACAGGGCCTCCTGAAACATGCTCTGCTTTCCCAAAAATAATGGTATTGCCAATTTTTGCTATGTCTTCAATCCGAGAAGAATAAGTTGAAATAGACGGGTATGTAATAAACCCAGTTGAATTGAATGCCAAATCGGCTTGCCCGTTAAGACTGACCTTACCAATCAAACTTTCTGTATCATCACCGCCACCGACCAAGTATCCATCATCTATTTCAATAATTGACCTAATGTCTCCATCATTCAAATGTTTTGAAATACTATCAAACCCACCAACAAATTCACATTTGATCTTTCCTTCATAACCGAAACTTGGATCCCAATTATAGTTGGTGTCCAGCCGGCCAATTACAGCTTGCGTAATATTGTTGGAGTCTTTTGAGGAGCCTCCTATTAGATATCTATTCTTTGAATCTTTGAACAAACACTTTGAGATGTCCCTGTTTTCGTAAAAAGGGATTTTCTTAGAGCCCATATTACCAAAAGAAGAATCTATTTTTCCGTTTTTTGACAACACGGCTACGTACATGGATTGCTGGGGCAAAGAATCATGGTGATTGCCATGTCCAAGGATGGTGATTTTATGATTTGATATATCGAAACTGGAGGGAATAGACACATCAGTACCTGTAAAATCAAAGAGCAGTTTACCATTTGACCCGAATGATAAATCAAGCAAACCGTCTGCATCATACTTTGTGATGAGAATATCAGAATCATAGAAACCTGAAAGGCTATCCCAAAAGGAGGTGATGCTTAGAACAAAAATAGAGTCTGTCGTACCTAATTTAAGGTCTAAGACCTCTGTATAAGTATGTGAGCTAATAGACAGTTTACCATTTAAACCAGAACCAAAAGTATGATCTAAAGCTAGTTGGGCATAAAGTTGTCCTATAAAAAAGAAATAAAAAAAGAGTCCACTCTTCACTAATAAAATGAAAAGTGGACGTTGTAAGGTTTTCAATGTGAATTAATGATTAACAACAAAGGGCTTGCTGATTGCAGATTTGTTATTTGTTTCAATTCTTAACCAATATACCCCATCATCTAGGCTTTCAATGTTGATGTCTAGGTTAAATGCAATCGGTCTTTTTGCGTTTAGAACAACACTTCCTAGGTTATCATATACTTGTAGCTGAACGATTTTCTCAGAAGAATTGATGAACAGCTTCGAGCTAGCTGGGTTTGGGAAAACATCTATTGGGTTGGTAGCTATTTCTTCCTCTACACTCACAGTATTACTCAAACAAGTTGCTCCAGCAGGAATCGTTACGGTAATTTGAGGGGACAAACTGGCTTGATCTGGGTCACCATAAAATGTATCACCTAAGTAATATGGATAAGCAGGCCCTCCTGTATCGTCAACTGCAACAAAATAGGCATAAGTTCCATTAGGATATTCAGGGGTTTTGCCGAATCTACCATTATGTTCATCAAGATCGCCCAGTCCTTGAACGTACTCATAGTCTTCGTTATACATGCCTAAAGGAAACGTGTTGCTTACATTTGGTCCAGGAGGAGTTGACTGAGACCCATCGGGTAAGGTTGTTCTGGTACTGATATTTCTAAGTTGAAAGCTTGATCTGATCCTCTTTGTAGGACTGTTCATATCATTTGGATTGGAATAACCATAAGGACCGTATATAGGATAACCATCGAATGCCCAGCCAACAATTGGGGAGTGAGCTGTGGTGTCATCAGAATACAATAGATATGGAGTCGCATGAGAGTGATATGCTCCCTGCTGTTGAGGATGCGCTGCATAGGCAGTATCTAAGGTCCAACCCTCTGAATACCACGCGTCAACATTCCAAATACCAAGACCTTGTGGATCATTATCATTTAATTGTGGGTCATATGAACTAGCATCACCGTGACCAAAAATGGGAACACCATTGATTAAAGTGCCTATAGAAAAGACTAATGGCACATCAGTGTTGTTTGAAGCAACATTGGGATTGCGAGGTATCCTATAGATATAGTTTTGATTTGTTGGAGTACCAGGGTTCCAAAAGACACCCATCACCTCAGCAAGGCCTGTAGCTTGAATATAAATCGAGTCGTTTGTTTATCAGACAACGTGAAAAATATCTAAAAAAATGGATGTTTTTTGTGTTATTTTTTGTTTTTTTTGTGGTCCAGTTAATTAATAAAAAATGGCTTTAAGACCAGTGGT
>JALEGO010000783.1 GCA_022763165.1 Flavobacteriales bacterium | reverse complement strand
TTGGAACAACTTTTTACGGAAACGTTGGAAGTAATCGAGAACCAAGATTGCTAACCTTCGCGGGAAGTGCATTTTCTGTAGGGTCTTTAACCGGTCGAAACCTAGCCTGGCACAATGAAGCGCGCAGTTCCTTCGCGAATGATTATTTATTTCATTTCAACTCAGGATTTTTAACAGCTACATCTAGCCAAGCAACCATTATGCGGCTATACTCGAATTTTAGTCCTACTTCAGGTAATGCTGCTCTTAAAGGCTTGGAAATTGCTCCTTTAATTAATCAAACAGGTTCAGCGAACGGTAATATCATTGGTTTACATGTAAATCCTAATATTAGCTCTATAGGTGGAACTTTCTATGCTGCAATATTTGGTGGTGGAAATGTCGGTATTGGCTCTACCGCCCCAGCTTACGAATTAGACGTGACAGGCACAATCAGAAGTACTGACTTAGTAAGAGTTGGATCATCTTTTACCGGTACAACTGCTACTTTAGCGGATTTTAGAGGTGCTGCTGATGCGGACTTTTTACAAGTAGCTAGGGAAACTGCCACCTCAAGAGGTGTCAAACTATATGCTGGAGGTAAAATAGATGCATCAAGTATTGAAATTTCTGGTGCAGCTTACACATTTGCACATTCACAATCCGGTAATGCTATCAATGGCAATAGGCTTTTCTACAGCATTTCAGGGGGCTGGGCTCCAACTTCAGGTACAGGTAACTGGGACCAATTGCGTTTGACTCCCGTCATCAACACCACAGGCACTTACTCAGGAATAGTAAGAGGTGTATACTACAATCCTACCTTAACTTCAACGACAGGCGCAAGCCATAGAGCCATTGAAACTGTATCCGGAGACGTTATTTTCGGAAGTAGCAGTGGTAATGTTGGTATTGCAACAACGGCCCCAAGTAACCCTCTTCATGTTTCAGCGACCTCAGATCCAATCAAACTTGAAGGCCTTCAAAACGATGCATCAATTGACACAGTAGTCACTGTCGACACTGATGGAGTACTACATAAAACTGCTATTGGTGATCTTTCAGATGGAGATTGGACTGTTGATGCAGATACACTATACTCGGCCGTGGATAGCACTGTTGTGATCAAAGATGGAAATGTTGGTATTGGAACAACTGAACCTTCAGAAAAACTTAACATTATTGACAACGTACTAGCTCAAAATTCTGACAACACAAACACAGTCGAAATTCACACCTCAGACACAAACTCAGCACATTTAGATATTCAATCTGAGGGCACTACATCATCTGCTCAAGCTTTGAATATTCAGAATGGTAGTAGCGATATTTTATTGAGAATAACTGACGATGGTAGAATTACATCCACCTATGGCGTTACAGGAATCAATATCAGGCCAGGTGGCGTTAATGATGGATCAGTAAGCATTGGTGGCTTTGGTCAATCGAATAACACAGGAGCAACATCTGTCGGACCATCAACTTCCGCGACTGGAATAAGGGCACTTGCACTTGGAAACGAAACCAATGCTACCGGTTCAGAAGCCTCATCAGTGGGACGTTATGTGCAAACCAGTGGGAGTGCATCTCATTCATTTGGTGGATACATGTCAAACGGATTTTCAGCATCGACCATGATAGGTAAAGGTCGCGGAGCTTCTAGCACATATCTCATGAGATCCTATAAAGGAAACAATGTATCTCTGGGTTTCCAAATGCAAAACCCAAGTTTGTATGTATATGGAACTGACGCTTTCATCAATTCTTATACTGCTTCTGGAACGACTATCACCGTTGCTAATACGGGATTACTGCGAGAAGGAGACGTTCTTGCAATGATCGATGCGGCTGGAGTTAATTGGAGAACAGTAACCTCTATTGTTAACGGAACAGATTTTACTATAGATGCTAGCCTTTCAAATCCAACAGGTTCTTTATACTATACCTCACAAGGTTTCTTTGATCTGGAAGACGGTCTTCAAAATAAGTTAATCTCCGTCAACAGAGAAAGAGACATAACTTTCCATACCTATGGCGATACAGCATACACCGGAACCGTTGCTACACTGCTAGCAGCAGATGATGATGGTAATATCATTGAAACTACTATATCTGCTTTGAATGATGGCGATTGGACAACATCTGGAAATGACATATATTCAGCCAATTCAGGAAATGTCGGTATAGGAAATACCGTTCCAACATCAAAACTTTTTATCCAAGAAAATTCATCCGTAGAACCAGGACTCACTGTGAGAAATAATGGTATAAGTGCTAACGGCAATTATGGAGTAATCAGAGCCAGAACTGCTGCTGCCAATGCCGCTGGTCTTCAAATGAATACTGATGCTCCAGCTAATGTTAATAACACAATAGGAATAAACTTCAATTCAAGCTCTTCCGCAGGGACTTCAGTAGTAGGAACAGGTATTTATCACATCACGTCAAGCATAGCGGACAACGCTATAACCTCAGGAATCTCTTTCAGAACGCAAGATGCCTATGATTGGACCACAAGTCCCAATAGTAACCTGGGTCGAACCGAAGCTATGAGAATCTTAGGGTCGAATGTTGGTATTGGAACAACAAATCCTAACAATAGATTACATGTATCAGCAACCTCCGACCCGATCAGGCTTGAAGGACTCCAAAACGATGCATCCATAGATACCGTTATCACTGTTGATACCGATGGTGTATTGCATAAAACTGCTGCTACAGATATCCCGGCTTCAAATAGTAATTTCACTTCGGTTGCTGCTAATTACACCGCTTTAACAACAGACGAAGTTATTTTTGTAGATGCAAGTTCTGGAGATGTTACAATCACATTACCTACTGCTTCAGGAAACACCGGTAAAAAGTATAGAATTAAAAAGTTTGAAGCTTCTGCTAATAATGTCATTATCGATGGAGACGGAACAGAAACCATTGATGGAGCCACAGATCAAACAACAAATACACCATGGGCGGGTTGGATCATTGTGTCAAATGGAACGAATTGGGGTATCATTGGTAGATTTTAGTACTACTTCAAAATTTATTTAAGCACTGTTCGGCCATTAGCATTTGATTGAGGATCCTTTTTTCGAAGATTTGTAGCCAGCATGCTAAAGCCAATCTGTCGAGTTTTGGTGGAAGCTGCAATTGAGAAGCTAGAATTTAAGGAATAAGGTTTCTAGTCACAAGCGCTTTTTGCATACTTTTGTGCGCTAGCAAAAAGTATGAATTGCTAAAGCACATTTCATGACCTCTAGTGACTTCAACACCTAGGTATTAACACTGAATACTGAGACTATTGAAAAGTCTTAAAAAATGTTAATAAGTATCTGAATTTCTGATCTATCCAACAAAAGCTAAATACATACTTTTGGGCGGTTCGGAGCAAGCTGTATTATCACATTCATTGCACATCTTTCCCATCCGCCCGAACCCTACAACTATGCGAGGGACTTGTAAATTTCGCTGTCGGTCTAAAATCATCAATTTATGTTGATCATGAGAAAACTATGCCTAATTATTGGATTGGTTATTTTGGGTATTACATCATATGCCCAGGAAAATGTGGGTATCGGAACCCCAAATCCAACAAACCCATTACACATTTCACCTATATCGCCTGGAGTAACCGACCCTTTAAGGGTGGAGGATTTCCAGAGGTTTCAGGTCAATGATTCTACTATTTTGGTCGTAGACCCTGTCGATGGAAGTATCCGCTTTATGGGTTTCAAAGAGCTTTCACAAAGAATTGATATCACACAAGTCCCAAATTTGGATAGTTTGATTCAAATCATCTCTGAACAAACCACAGACTCTATCATTCAAACCAATGACTTTGTAAACTACATTACAAGTATCATTCATGATAATGGTGATACACTCCTCAATAATATTGGCTTTACCGATAGCATGACCGTTATTGTGTTTCAAAATCTATTGAATGACACCAATTTCCTCAATCTCTTCAACTTACAAGATACGGATATAGACAGCGCCCAACTCAATGGATATGTCCTATCCATCTTCGAAGATTCTACCCAGGTTGTTGTGGATTTACAGGCTATTGCTGATAGTGCTT
>JALEGO010000782.1 GCA_022763165.1 Flavobacteriales bacterium | reverse complement strand
TATCTGGTGAAATTAAAGGCAAGAATTCATCTTTAACAGAGGAAACGTTTTCTACAAGGGAAGGATCGAAGGGTACTGGGTTATCGTAAACATTGACATAGAACTTTGCGTATTTCAGGTCCTCTTTGGCCAGTTTTTCCATTTCCTCCCATTTCCTGTTGAACTTGCTATCATCCTCACTCTCAAATGCCAAATACGCTTCATAGTATTTTGCTGCATTTTTATAATCTTCTTCTTCCAAGTAATACTCACCTAGAAAAAAGTATGGATCTGAATGATAATTTGGACATTCCTCAACAATTTTTAAAAAATGTTTGGTAGCAGGAGCTGTTGTAGATCCTTGATATTTTGAAGTCCTGACTATCTGCTTGCCAATTTCCAGCCTTGGAGCAAGATAATTCTCATCCTCACTGATGGATGCTCTGAGAAACTCCATCCTTTTTTTCTTATCATACTTTTTTCGATCCAGGCCTTTCTCATATAGTCCCAGAGCCTTTTTGTTTGTGCTATTTCCACAATCATCTTGTCCAAATACATTGGTCAAGAAAAATCCCAAAACGATATATAAGATTATTCTTTTCACTTTAATTTCGTAATTTGATCTTCAGCCTGTTTCAGTACGAGATCAGCCCGATTATTTGCTTCATTTTCAATTTTTTGCGCTTTTTTATCTGTTTCAGCTTTTAGCTTTTTAGCCGCCTCTTTGGCAGCTACTTTGGCAAGTGGATTCTTAGCGTCTGATACCAACTTGTCTGCAGCTGCATAGCCTTCCTTTCTAGTTCTGTCCGCTAAAGATTTTCCTTCTTTTTTAATTCTATCAGCTTGTTTTTTTGCTTCAGCCCTTATCTTTTCAGCTTGTTCCTTAATTCTTGCTTCAGCTTCAGCCTTTGCTTTATCCAATTCTTCCTTGGCTCTGCGTTCAGCTTCAGCCTTTGCCTTATCCAATTCTTCCTTTGCCTTATCTTTAATATCAGACTGCAAATCTGATACCATATCCTTTATGGAAACATTAATTTTTGGATCACTGATAGTCCCCGTTATTTGAACGCCAGCCTTAATTTCTTTGGGTGCAACTCCTGAAAAGCTTCCCATCATCGCTGTTAGACCCGCAGCCATTCCTCCAAGCTCAGAGGTTGGAACTGTAATATCAAGATTATATTCTAACGATTCGTCAAACGAATTCCAGCCTGATATCATCGCTGTCGACTCTCCCGACTTTATTTCAAACGGGTTTAACTCCAGACGACCGTTGATAATTTTAAAAAGAATCTCAGTATTGTTCAAATTAACCTCCTTAAAAGAAGCAACGTTCAATTTGTCTGCCAATTGTCCTAAAACACCTGAATTCTGCACATTTATGTTATGTGTCAATAATCTACCCACCCCATTAAGTGTCTTATAATCAACATCCAAACTGTCCGTCATGCTTGTTTGAATTGAAAATTCAGTTGTATACTGACCACTGCTATTTTCAACTATCGGAGCAAATGTTTGAACAGTTGCAAACTCATGATATGTTTTGGGTAAATCGAATTTATCAATTTTAAAGTAGAAGTCAATGAACGGCAAGTTTCTGTCCTTTGTATCATAAACGCCATTCGCCAAAACCTTTCCATCCAGCATTTCCATTTTAGCATTCTCGAATAACAACTTCTGATCTTCGATTACTAAAATTCCATTAGCATTCTTCATTTCCAAACCTTCGTAGTTCATTTTGGCTATTGTCGCATTAAAAGTAAATCTAAGATCTCCTGGTATTTTGTAGTCTTCAGTATTGATTGGTTCATTTTCAATAATTTGTGCAGTATCCTCTTCCAAAAATGGATCTAAATCAAAAAAATTAGATTGCAAATCTAAATGCCCGACAAGCAACTGACTATCAGCTAAAAAATAGGGAAGGTAGTTTTCAATGTCTCCTTTTACAGCGAAATCCGATGCCCCAAACTTACCCTTCAATGTTGAAACATTGATTCCCGTTGGATGAAAGTCCATATACGCTTTTTCAATCAAAGTTGTAGGATATCCTTCCATTTCATATTCAAAGCCTAAAAGAATGAGTTTCCCTCTAGCATCAAAAGCTTCATAATCTTCATTTTCCAAGGAGGACATTGAACCGCTACATTGAATGTCGGCTGTTAAAGATCCTACATAATCTTCATCATCTTCTAGTGGTATGACATCTTTCAACGATGCCAGATTCAACTGTGACTTTATATCAGCGACAATGTAAGGGTCGGAAAAGGGAGTTCTGGTGATCAATCTGACATCTATTGGGTTTGTCGCAATATTTGCATATAATCTATTCAAATTAATTACGGTTGAATCCAAATCTCCAGTGTTGTTATGAATATCAAGGTCTACAGTAATTTGTTCAACCGAGCTCTCCAAATCAGGGTATTTAAAATTGGCATCAGGAACATCCAGTCTAATTTTGAACTTAGGAACCTTACTATCCGTGTAAACGCCTTGAAATTCCGATGCAAAAGTAAAGTTACCACCAACCTGTATGTTGTTAAAATCTCTTGTATACATGGAAGGAATAAGAGATAAAAGTGATTTAAAACTTGTAGACTTCGTTGCTAAGGTAACATCTGTTTCAATATCCGCCATTTCATTTAAACCCACCCATCCGTCAAGATTTAATTCAAAATCATTGAACTTGAAAGTATTATCTCTAAAAGTGTATTTTGATTTCAACAAATCTAAATTCAAACTGCAATCCGAATAAAATTCAACTTCTTTCATATAATCAACTCCCATATCATGGTATGTAATTCCTTCACAAGAAGTTTTGGTCACAAGGTCCACCACATCTTGGGTAAAATCACCTTCACCCTCATGATTGAAGTTCTTTAAGTTAAGATACAAGTCAACTTGTCTATTTTCATAGTTTAAATTGACCCTTTTGAAATAATAATTTTCGAGTGACAGATTGAAATTCGTTTCTTCTGATTCTTCTTCCTGTTCCTCCGATGCTTCTACAATATCATAATTTGCCTTACCCCCAGGTAACACCAATACATTGATAGTCGCATCATTGACTCCAATAGATTTAACATTGATTTGATCTCCTTTGATGATCGACATAATATCAACATTCAAATCAAAGGTTCCAATTTGTGCTAAGGTGATATTCTCAAATTCTTCTAGACCTTCCACCTTGATGTCCGAGACTGTGAATGACAGGTATGGAAAGCTTCTCCAAATACTAATACCAAACTCCCCGAAATCCACTTTGGCATTGACGTTATTATTTATTTCATCCTTAAATGCCTGATAGATATCTTCTTTAAATAAAACTGGTAATAATAGAATGGCTCCAATAACAAGAACAAGGAAAATTATGAGACCAATTACTATTCTTTTGAACCACTTCATCATTTCAAATTAGGATTCAAATTTACAATTTGAAATCGAAATTATTTTTAAAGAATCGTTAATTTGAATTTTATACTGCGTTTGAATCCAAATTCAGTTCTCCCTCGGTTTTGGCTATTATAGTGCTCACAGTAGCATCTCCAGTTACATTTACGACTGTTCTACACATATCCAGAATTCTATCTACTGGAAATATAAGAGCGATCCAAGCTGGGTTTAAACCTACAGATTCTAAGACTACTATCATCAAAACCAAGCCTGCGCTTGGTATGGCAGCTGCTCCAATGGAGGCAAGAGTGGCTGTAAATACTATTACCATTTGTTGCCCTATGCTTAAGTCAATCATATGAAACTGAGCCATTGCTACAACGGCTACT
>JALEGO010000781.1 GCA_022763165.1 Flavobacteriales bacterium | reverse complement strand
TTGACCTAAGATAAGCATACTGAAGAGGAACTTTTCCTATAAGAACCTCGTAGCTTCCACTTGTTTTTGTTTTATCAATTATTCCCAATCCAGTCGTGGCATTTCCTTGAGGATCAAAGTCTATAATGAGAGTTTTTTTACCGATAGAAGAAAATGCTGTTGCTAGATTTATTGTCGTCGTTGTCTTCCCAACCCCCCCTTTCTGATTAACAACTGCTATTATTTTTGTCATAGGAAGAGACCTTTTTTGGATGAGTTATTTTTAAAATTCTTCCCCTAGAATCGGTTAAACTGGGAAAAAGTTCAAGATTAAAATCCCATTTTTTTCGACTATTTTCAATCTCATTTTCAAATTCCTTTCCCTTTAAAAAAAGACAAACGCAATTTATATCCATTAAAGGAACAGCATAATCAATCAGTAGAGAAAGAGGTGCTAAACCCCGTGCAACAATAATGTTGAATTTCAATGGTTTTTTTAAGGTCTCTATGCGCTCATTTAAAATTGTTACAGGCGTATTTGTTTCACGTGAAACATTTTCTAAAAAAACACATTTCTTTAAATCTGATTCTATAAGAGTCACATTTAGAAAATCAGGCCTTGTAATAGCAAGAACTAGACCTGGAAATCCAGCACCACTTCCTAAATCAACGAGGTTACTTCTAAACAAAGGCAAATAGGGCAAAAGCTGCAGAGAATCTTCAAAGTGCCTTTCCCAAATGTGAGGAAGTGTTGAGGACGAAATTAAATTAAGTTTTTTTTGCCACGTTTCTAAAGTCTGCTGATAGACTTTTAACTTTTCAAATGTTTCACGTGAAACATTTTTATCCATTTTAAGAATTCATAGACTCAAAGAATTCTCCATTATTCTTTGTATTTCTTAGTTTTTCAAGAAGAAACTCCATCCCATCTGTTGTGCCCATAGGAATGAGAATTCGTCTTAAAACCCACATTTTTGTTAAAACGTCCTTATCAATCAAGAGCTCTTCTTTACGTGTCCCTGATTTTGTAATATCAATGGCCGGGAAAGTTCTCTTATCTGAAAGTTTACGATCAAGGACAATTTCTGCATTCCCCGTCCCCTTGAATTCTTCAAAAATAACTTCATCCATCCGTGATCCCGTATCAACCAAAGCTGTAGATATAATGGTCAACGATCCACCCTCTTCAATGTTTCTGGCGGCTCCAAAAAACCGCTTGGGGCGTTGGAGCGCATTTGCATCAACACCCCCCGTAAGAACTTTACCCGAAGACGGAACAACCGTGTTGTACGCACGAGCAAGACGGGTGATATTATCCAAGAGAATGACGACGTCATTTTTTAGCTCTACAAGACGTTTTGCCTTTTCTATAACCATTTCAGCGACTTGAACGTGACGAGATGCAGGTTCATCAAAGGTTGAACTAATAACCTCGCCCTTTACAGAACGAGCCATATCAGTAACTTCTTCAGGTCGCTCATCAATAAGCAAAACCATAAGCGTAACTTCTGGATGATTTACGGAAATAGAATAAGCAATGTTCTGCATCATCACGGTTTTACCAGAACGAGGGGGGGCAACAATAAGTGCACGTTGACCTTTTCCAATAGGAGCGACAAGCTCGATGACACGTTGTGTTAAACCCTTATAGGTTGGATCTTCAATTTCAAGCTTAAGTTTTTCATCGGGATAAAGCGGAGTTAAATTGTCAAAATTAAGACGATGTTTGATCACTTCAGGGGGGTGGGCATTAATGGTATTGACCTTTAAAAGAGCAAAATATCTTTCTCCGTCTTTAGGAGCGCGAATTTCTCCCTCAACTGTATCCCCTGTCCGTAGACTAAATTTTCTAACCTGACTCGGGGATACATAAATGTCATCAGGACCAGGTAAATAGTTTGCTTCTGGAGATCTTAAAAAAGCAAATCCATCTTGTAGAATTTCAACAACACCACTTCCAAAAATAGCTTCTCCCTTTTCTGCCATTCTTTTTAGAATTGCAAACATCATATCTTGTTTACGGAGAGTGCTCGCGTTTTCAATTTCTTGCTCTTCTGCCATAGACAAAAGTTCAACAGGCGTTTTGGACTTAAGGGTTTTTAGGTTCATATTTTCTCTGGGATTTTAAAAGTAGGACTAAAGGTATGTTTGCCAAATTTTTAAAGAAAATACAAGTGTTTTTTCATTAATGAAAGCTGGGCTTAAAAACAGCAAGAAAAACAATGAAAATAGCCAACAAGAAGGGAAGTTCATTCAAAAATCGCAAGGCTTTATCTGAAATAGCTGGATATTCGCCCTGAGCAAACGTTTTTGCAATCGTTGAAAGATAGCCATGAAAAGCGGCCAAAAGAAGCAGGAGCAAAAATTTAACATGAAACCACGGCATAGACCAAGCTTTTGTGGCAAAAGCAAGAAGAATACCAAAAAGAAAGCTCATAAGAAGAGAAGGGAGCATAATGATCTTCAAAAGGCGCTTTTCCATAAGACAAAAAATTTCATAAGCTTTTGATTTTACATCAAACTCCTTATGATAAATAAACAGGCGTGGTAAGTATAAAAGACCCGCCATCCATGCAATAACTGCTAAAATATGAAGGGCTTTTAAGGTGAAATAATAATCATAAAACATAAGAGTTTTCCTTGGCACAGGTAATGAGATTTGCGAGTCCCTTAATGAAAAGAGGGTGGGTTTGTACGGTCTCAACACGATGGTAAGAGGGACAGCCCTTTTCGTACGCCATATTTCGATAAGATATGTCAAGTTCCACAAGGGTTTCAGAGTGCTCTGAAACAAAGGAAATTGGGACAATAACAAGAGGTCGTTTCTCTTCTGAGGCCTTCAAAACTTGCTCTTCAAGAGAAGGTTCTGTCCATTTTAAAGGCCCTACACGACTTTGATAGCAAAGGGTAAAATCTAGGTTAGAAATTTCTAAAGCATTAACAAGAGAATTTGCCGTTTCTTCTACCTGATTTTGATAGGGATCTCCTTTTCGAATAAATTTTTCAGGCAATCCGTGAGCCGTTAGCAAAACTTTGGGGTGTCCCACTTTTTTGGCTTTCTGATAATGAAATATCGTTCTTTCTTTGAGAGCGTTAAGAAAGCCCTTCTCTATTGGATAAGAAGGGATAATGTGTGTAGAGAAGGATTTACCTTTTGAAACCTTTTTCCACTCCTTAAGACTGGAACCTGTAGTTGTAGTTGAAAATTGTGGATAGAGAGGAAGAAGAATTATCTCTTGAGGAGAGTAGGCTTCCACTTGCCCCCACACCTCTTCTATCAAAGGGGGAGCGTAACGCATGGCAATAAAAACCCTATAGTCTGATCCTAATTCTCTCTTTAGGGCTAAAGCTTGAGTCTGTGTGTTCTTTAAAATAGGAGATCCTCCTCCCAAAAGGGAGTAAATTTCTTTTGCTTTCTTAAGTCTTTTTCTAGAAATGACTTTTGCTAAAAGGTAGCGAAAAGGGTTAGGCAGAGTCAAAATGGCCGGATCGTAAAAAAGATTAAATAGGAACGGCTTGACCTCTTCTTGTGAAGAAGGTCCCCCTAAATTAAAAAGGACAACGGCTGTTTTTTTCATCTCAGTCCTTTAACGATATGAATGCACTCTTCCACATGAGAAG
>JALEGO010000780.1 GCA_022763165.1 Flavobacteriales bacterium | reverse complement strand
CTGCTACAAAACTCATAGCCCCAGAAAAGAGCATGCTTAACTTATCAAAAAGCGGCTGCACGACTTGTGATTGTTCATGCCATAGAATTTGCATGTTCGATTGCCAAACTTCCTCATATACTGACCCCTCCAAAAGTTTGTTTTGTGATTCACTTCTCAGTCGATCCAACCGCTCAAAGGCCTCTAATACAAGAGAGTGCCGTTTTTTTTCTTTAAGTAATGACTGGAAAGATTCAAAATCCAGTTGATTGAAGGCCAAATGTTCACTGCCAATTTCTTGAAATATCCTATTATTAATAATCCTAATGATCTGAACATCATCCTCTATACTTCTATTTTTTTTCTTGCAAGTTGCTTCAAAGGTTCGGATCCCTGATGTTTCCCAATCCCACATTTTCAAATATTCTCCGATATGGAAAGAAGCGAAAGCCGCCATACCAGCCCATTTGAATAAATTGGGATTGACTTTATAGAGTTGTGCATAATAGGCGGTAATGACACGATTTCTTTTGACTACCTTATGTTCAGGAGGTAAATTGAATTTATATTTTGAGAAGCCATTCAATGCTTCAAAATTAACAATCGGAGGGAACAGTTGTTGCATTCAAAAACACAACCCCTGAATAAGTCAATGTGACTATTTATTGAATCTACGTCTCAATTATAGCGTTAAATCACATTGAGAATGAAAATCAAAAAACGATCATTAGTAACTACACTGCTCAAAATTCTTGTAGTGATGATCATCACCATTCCACTTCTATTACTCTCAACACTATCGGGATTATATCATCAAATCAATCGATTCGGTCGTTTGCATTGATTTGATTATAACTTTGTGCCAAGTGATTCTTGGGAAAGCTAAAGAATTCAATGTGCTTCATGAAGAACAAATTTCTAAACTATTGATTTTAGTACTTCCTTTTACATACATTATCAATGTCCGATCACTCGAGACCAATGTTTTGAAGTTATGAAAAAACGCCTACTAATAGGAAGAATTGAGCGAGTTGACTTCCCTGAATTTAATTTGCAAAATATTGAAGCAAAAGTAGATTCAGGGGCTTACACCTCATCAATACATTGTTCAGATATTCTAGACGATGGCGAAAATCTTCATTTTAAACTACTGGACCCAGAACATCCTCAATACTCCAAGGTTATTTTCAAAACGAATGACTACTTTACAAAAATTGTGAAAAGTTCAAATGGCATTAAAGAATCTCGGTATACCATCCGTTCAAAGATCAAAATGTTCAATAAAGTTTATACCATTGCATTGACTTTGACAGAAAGGAAAGACATGAAGTACCCTATCTTATTGGGTAGGAAATTTCTCAATAAAAAGTTCATTATTGACACCAACCAGAAATATTTACAAAAACAAAAAATTATTATAAAACTAGAAAATGAACCTAGTAATCCTCTCAAGAAATCCTAAACTTTACTCCACCAAAAGACTAGTAGAAGCTGCCGAAAAAAAAGGCCACGAGGTCAGAGTAATTGATCATTTGAAGTGCAATATTGAAATTGAAAGAAAAAAGCCAAAAATCTGGTACCAAGACGCATATTTGGATGATGTGGATGCTGTAATTCCTAGAATCGGTGCATCAGTCACCTTCTATGGCACCGCAGTCGTTCGACAATTTGAAATGATGGGTGTTTTCACAGCTGTTGAGTCTCAAGCACTCGTTCGTTCACGAGACAAACTAAGGAGCTTACAGGTCCTGTCAAGAGCAGGAGTAGGACTTCCAAAAACTATTTTCACAAATTACTCTAAAGATGTGGATCATGTCATTAAATCAGTTGGAGGCACACCTCTGGTCTTAAAACTACTTGAAGGTACTCAAGGCTTGGGAGTGGTATTGGCAGAAACAGAAAATGCAGCTACATCGGTAATGGAAGCATTTAATGGCCTTGAAGCAAGAGTGGTAGCACAAGAATTTATTAAAGAAGCAGGAGGGGCTGATATTCGAGCTTTTGTCGTAGATGGAGTGGTTGTAGGCGCAATGAAAAGACAAGGCAAAGAAGGTGAATTCCGATCTAACCTGCACCGTGGTGGTAGTGCCAATATTATCGAACTGAGCGAAGAAGAAGAAAATACGGCTATAAAAGCAGCAAGAGCTATGAAACTGGGCGTTGCAGGGGTCGACATGCTACAATCATCCAAGGGACCTTTGGTTCTCGAAGTAAACTCATCTCCTGGTCTAGAAGGAATTGAAAAAGCAACGAATAAAGATATCGCTAGAGAAATCATAAGATACATTGAAAGGAATATAGAGTGAGAATCTTAAACAGAGATATAGCACCTGGGTCTTCCCACAAACTAGAAATGGATGTTGCGACCTTGCACACCAGGACCAAGATTAATATCCCGGTATTTATTGAAAGAGCCAAGGAAAATGGGCCTTGTCTTTTATTGATTGCTGGAATTCATGGGGATGAGATCAATGGAGTAGAAACTTTAAGAAGAACTGTTCGTGACAAGTTGAATGTTCCGAAAAAGGGAACAACCATTACCATACCTATATTCAATATTTTCGGCTATCTCAACCATTCACGCTACTTCCCAGATGGGAAAGATCTCAATAGGGTTTTTCCGGGAAATGCAAATGGTTCGCTGGCAAGCCAGTTTGCCTATCATCTCAGAAAGGAAATATTGCCACATGTCAACTATGCTCTAGATTTTCATACTGGAGGTGCTGACCGTTATAATGTTGCACAGGTTAGATTTGATTTTGCAGACCCTTCCTCAAAAGAACTTGCTCAAGCTTTTGGAGCTCCTTTTATTATTCATTCCACGAAGATCCAAAAATCCATTCGTGAAACTTTTCAAAAGCAAAAAATCATTAACGTAATTTTTGAAGGAGGAAAAACGAACTACATCTCCGATAAAATGGTTGAATGTGGCTACCAGGGCGTTCAAGGGGTGATGAATTTTCTAGGAATGCGATCTGAAAAGATTAAATCGAATACTTCCAAAATCATAAAAAAATCCACATGGCATCGCGCACCATATTCGGGAATGTTTCGCTCATTTGTTGAGGCTGGTTCCACGATCGAAAAAGGAGAAATTATTGGCGAAATCACAGATCCCTTTGGCCTTTTTGAAAGAAAAATAAAATCACCCTACTCTGGATGCGTCATTTGCACCAATACGGCTCCTGTCGTTCATAAGGGAGATGCCATTTTTAGGATTGGGTTTATAAGCTAAATATGGGTATCATGATTTCAAAATCTAATCGTAATTTACGAATTTTCTCTTTCAGCATGATACTCTTTATATGTAGTTCATGTGAATTCAGAAATCATAGAAAAACATTTGACTATGAACATTTGAATTCTTCGGACGAAAATGCGGTATTGGATGAAAATGATGAGGAGGACACTACAAACTTCAACCCACTTCAGGGCAACAGCACAGATCCTGAAGAAACTGACTTAGAATACTCAATAGATGGAGAACCTGATCTCGAAATTGACATCGAAGATCCTCTTGAAACTGATGATGAAACCCATCCAATTTTGACAGAAGAACCAGATACTTCGCTGCTCAATTAGTCAACTCCGATCTGATGTGACCTTTCAATTTATTTACGTCTAAATGATAAAATTAAATTGATGAAAAAAGAAGGTTTATATTGCTTAATTGGCCCGGCACTTGGCCTTTCAATAGCCACCAGCCTTCAAGCCAATTGGGTAAATTCAATGAAAAGTGTGCAGTTGGATTTTCATCCAAACGATAGGTTTGAAGTCATTTCCAGAAAAACCCATATAAATAGTTTGCCGGCAAGTGAGCTTCCGGAGCCAGTACAAATATCATTAGACAATTGGTTCAATTTTCCTGTTGTTATCATGGTTGAAGAAATGATCGATGAAAGCAAAAAGGCATGGTACTTCGTCATGATTGATTGTGAAGAGGGCCGTTTTGAAGTCAAGTTAGATATGTACGGAAATGTGAAAAGTATCACCCCGGACATTTATGATCTCCAATGGAAAGATACAGATGACAATAATGAAAAAACTTAATACGAAGAACATGAAAATTTTAGTACCCATAGACTTTGGAAGCAATACTGGCGCCATCATCAATTCCGCTAAAAAAATAGCAGAATTAAATGGCGCGACTATAAGATTGCTCTATGTTGTAGAACCTGGAATTGACAAATTCTTGGAAGAGGATAAAAAATTCTCAGACATCTCTGATGGACTACCTTCAGAAAAAATGGTAGACAACTATTTTAGAAAATTAGGGCTGAGCATGGATATTTCATCGTTTGAGACGAAATCCATTTACGCAAAAACCAAAGCATCTCTTTCTATAATATATCATGCGGAGCAATATGAAGCAGATTTAATTGTAATGGGAGCTTTTGGCTCAGGTAAAACAGAGTTTTCATCTGTGGGTTCTACAAGCGAACGCGTATTGAGGAATTGTAATATTCCAGTTCTGATTATTAAGGACAGAGCCATTGAGAATATTGACAATGTAGTCATCACTTCAGCATTTCATGGTGAAATCAACAATATATTTGGCAAACAATGGTCCATCATCAAAAAGTTTAAACCTAAGTTGCATTTATTGAAAGTTATCACTCCAGCGAGATTTCAAACCACAAAGGACTCTTTAGCTGTTATGGAGAACTTTGTTTATACGCATAACCTAAATGATACTACTTTCAATACCTACGCGGACAGATCTGTTGAAGCAGGAATATTAAGTTTCAGCGAAAAGATAAATGCTGATCTGACATTAATAACTACTCACCCTGAAAGGAGTATTTACCAATTGTTCAGAGGTAAATTAGGAGACCAGCTGGTCAAATCCGTACAGACCCCTATTTTAAGTGTAAAAATCAACAAAGTGCCTGCTCCAAATATCACAGCAGCAGATGTCTACAAAGATGAATTTATGAAAGATGACTTTGAGGCTTCTCTGTTAAGTCTTTAAAACGAAAAACTAAATAGGGTAGTAATTTACTACCCTATTTTTGTTTATTTGTGTATAAAATATAGCACTTGCAAATAGATAACGTCCAACTCGATTTACTTTCACTCAACGACTATGAGGAACTGAAAGATGCCATGATTGAAGCATATGCGGATATGCCAGAATCTGTTTGGGAGAAAAAACATATTCAGACTCTAATAAAGCTCTTCCCAGATGGGCAAGCAGTGGTGAAAATAAATGATCAGATCGCAGGCTGCGCTTTAAGTATTATCGTAGATAAAGACATCTGCGATAGAAAACATACTTATAGAGAAGTCACAGGCGACTTCTCATTTAAGACACACAATCCAAATGGAGATATCCTATATGGCATCGATGTTTTCATAAAGAATGAATTCAGAGGTCTTAGGTTAGGAAGACGATTATATGATTACCGGAAAGAATTGTGTGAGCATAAAAACCTCCAAGGCATTGCGTTTGGAGGTAGAATTCCAAGATATCACGAATATTCAAAAAAACTAAAACCTAAGGAATATCTGGAAAAAGTAAAAACCAGTGAAATCCACGATCCAGTGCTCAACTTTCAGTTATCGAATGATTTTCACCCCAAATTAATTCTTCCCAATTATCTAGAGGGAGATAAGGAAAGTAAGGAATATGCTATATTATTAGAATGGGATAATATTTATTATGAAAAAGAGAATAGGGTCACAGAGATCAACAAGTCAGTGGTGCGTTTGGGCTTGATCCAATGGCAAATGAGAACTTACAAAGACATCAATGAACTTCTAGATCAAGCTGAGTTTTTTATTGATGCTGTTGCAGGTTATCGTTCTGATTTTGCTTTGTTTCCCGAGTTTTTCAATGCTCCTCTAATGGCGCCTTATAATGATTTGGCGACATCAGAGGCCATACGCGAGCTGTCCAAGTTTACTGAACCCATTAAAGAAAAATTTTCTCAATTATCCATTGCTTATAATATTAACATTATAGGTGGTAGCATGCCTGAACTCAATGAAAATGGCAAACTCAGGAATGTTGGGTTTCTCTACAAAAGAGATGGCAGTATTGAACGCTATGAGAAAAATCATGTCACACCTGATGAGGCCAAAGTTTGGGGCATGGAAGGAGGCAACCATATTCAGGTATTTGATACGGATTGTGGGCGTATCGGGGTGCTCATTTGTTATGATGTAGAATTCCCAGAATTAGCCAGACTCATGGCTTTAGAAGGCATAAGAATTTTGTTTGTGCCTTTTCTCACGGATACACAAAATGGATATTCAAGAGTACGTAATTGTGCTCAAGCAAGGGCTATAGAAAACGAATGCTATGTTGCGATTGCGGGAAGTGTTGGAAACCTTCCTAAGGTGCAAAACATGGACATCCAATTTGCTCAATCCATGGTTTTCACTCCTTGTGATTTTGCTTTTCCAGCAAACGGCATCAAGGCCGAAGCAACACCAAATGCGGAAATGATTTTAGTCTGTGACGTTGATATAAGCTTACTTTTAGAATTGCACAATTTTGGCTCTGTCAAAAACCTGAAAGATAGAAGAACCGATCTTTATGATTTGAAATATAAGGGTTGAGTTTGGGCGCCTCTCAATTCGCTTCGCGAATCGGGAACAGGTGATCCACTGTATCTCCAATCAAGAAGGCTCTTGATCGGAGGATGTCGCTCCTCCCCTTGGCGCGAGGAACCTTATCATTTTAACCGGTGACTTGATCATTCGATATTCAATAGATTTCTCCATTCCGCAACGCTTCAGTCGAAATGACGATAGTGTTGTCACCTGGAGTTCCTATGCCAGGTTCTCGAGCACAGTCGAGAGAACGACTTTACTATTCTACATTCGTTTACTATAACACAATCCGATCCTTCCGGGATGACGCGCTCCAACGCCAGGTTCTCGAGCACAGTCGAGAGACCGTTTGCCCTCACACAATTCGATCCTTCCAGGATAACTTCATTATTCAATAGATTTCTCCGTTTCGCAACGCTTCAGTCGAAATGACTGTCTTGAAAATTAATCCTCGGGAGTTACATTCGTAATCTCTATAGAACTTGTGGCAATCATAATAATATCATCATACTTCTGAATTTCTTCAAGTAACCGCGTGAAGATTCTGTCTTTTGTGCTTCGTCTTGATTTGTAGTCAACGATATACCTTAAAGTAAAAGTGATCCAATTTTCATCAAAAACAAGGTGAACCATAGGCCTGACTTGTGCTTCTTCAACCTTGTATTTATTAGCTAAATTCATCCATCTCGCTTGACTTTGCTTTGCATAGTCTCCACAGACTTCCTCCAGCACTTCAGAGAATACTTTTTTTGCCAGTTTAAAATCACTTTCTGTTCTTAAGGGAACAGTTATCTCATCCCACAAAAAAGGATACTCCGCGGAATAATTATGAACATGATCTTTGAATACAAAGCTGTTAGAAATATTAGCAATGCTGCCATTGTAAAGATCCCCGTTGACCCAGTCACCTATCTCCATGATAGTAGTACTCAGAATACCAATATCAATGATATCACCCTTGACTTCACCAATCTTCACTCGTTGCCCCACTGAAACGTGATTTGTTAGGATAATTTTGATCCATCCTGCAAAACTGATAATAACCTCTTGCAGTGCAAAAGCGATCCCTGCTCCTGCAAGGCCTAGTGTCACCCCTATATTTCCCAACTTATCGCTAAAAACGAATAGTGCCGCTATGACAATAAAAATGTAAGAGACAAAATTGGCCAGCTTTCTTCCTTTGTACTTATTCTCGGATGTTTTAAGGGTTTTATTAAGTCCTGTTTTGACAAAATAAAATACTATAAGAATTAGCACTATTGCCAAGAACAGGACTCCCAATCTTTGAATCATAGGATTTTCCAACCACTTAAAGCCTTCTGTTATTTCTTCGTTCATAATTAATTATGATTGATCCATTTTAACTTTGAAGGAGGGAGCTACAAAATCATCAGGCACATAATCATTAGGGATAGTCAAATTACTCCCGTCTCTAGCTGCTCGGTAGTGTGGAGATAAAATTTCAATGCCATTTTCATTGAAAACATCCTGAATATTACTATATAAAGCACTGTATGTCTTGGCCGCTATTTCTGGTTGATCTGTGTATGCGTTGATTTGATAACTTACGTAAAAATCATCAAGACTTGTTTGTAGAACGAAAGGTTCAGGATCATGTTTAAGGTTCGGAGTTCTTTTTGCTGCTGAGATCAACATTTCATGCACTTTTTTCCATTCCACGTCATATCCTATGGTAACGGTAGTGTGCAGGATCAACCCTAATGTTTTCGCACTTGAGGTAAAATTCACTGTATTACCACTAAGGATGGCAGAATTGGGAATCGTTACATCTTCGTTCTTTATCGTTCGAATTCTTGTTACCAACATGGTTTTGTCAATCACATCACCTGTTGTATCTCCAATTTTCACACGATCTCCAATTTTGAATCCTCGCATATATGTAATGACCAAACCAGCAATAATATTGCTAATAGCAGAACTTGAACCTAATGAAATGAGCAATCCTAAAAATACACTCACGCCTTGAAATACAGGTGAATCACTTCCGGGCAAATAAGGAAAAATGATAATAAAAGCGAATGCATAAATGAGAATCTTGAAAAGATTGAATGTCGGCTGGGCCCAATCAGAGTAAAACCCAGGCAATTCTAACTTTCCCGCTGCAACTTCATTGGCGATGAATTTTAAGGCTTTGAGCAAATATTTTGTAATGACAACCACTACGGCAATCGTGATCATTTCAGGAATGTATCCAATAATTCCACCCCCAATGGTTTTAATCGGATATAAAATATACCCGAAAAGAGTTGAAGCTATACCCTGAGTTGCAGGAAAAATACTAAAGAGTATAGGAAGCGTTAAATAAAAAATGAGGCCAATCAAAAACCACTTGATCAATTTTAATCCATAAAGCAACAGCTGTTCTGATCGATGTTTCGTAATAATCTCATAGTTTTTGAATTTAATGCCATTTAAATATGGTCTTAGCTTTTTTCGAATTACAAAATTCAGCCGGGTAAACCCTTTGTTAAGGAAATAGAAACCAAACCCAACAACCAATAAAAAAATCATTAAGAGTGCAATGCGCTTGACTTTACTAAAAAAGGAGGTCTTATCAAAACTGAAAATCAAGGCCTGATTCACTTTCACTTTAATGGTCCTAACAACTTCCTCTCGGCTTAAATTTTGAGCTTGAGCATCAGCATTGGTGATGACACAAATAGTCTGTTCGCCATACACCAAATCACTACTCTCATTGGTCTCAATCACTCTTAAAAGTGTGCTATCATAGGGCTCTCTGCTTACACGATCCAGTCTATTCTTAACGTTGACCGCTCTTTCCTCGGCACTAAATGGGCCAATCTTTGTGAAGATATGGAATAGTGTATCACCTTTAAATATCACAGGAACTTTTACCTGTGGGTCCAAAACACTTTGAACAGAATCGGTTTGTGCTATCCCAAATAGAGGAAAGAGTAGCGTGAAAATGTAAATTCTAATTTTCATAATTTATTCTCTTGTTGTTCGCCAACTTAAACCAAGGCTGACAAACCAGGTTTCAACATCAAATTGGCCTTTATCGTAGCCACCAAACATATCCAGTTGAAAGTTTGAATTAACCAAATAGGCTAATCCAGCATCGAAATTGGCGTCATATTTCCCTCCAGAAAGGCCTCCATATTCCTCAATAAATATGGACCATTTATCATTTAGACCATAACCGAGGTTGCATACATTAAAGTATTGTTGCTTTGCAAAATTACCATCCCAATTGATTCCCCAGTTGGTGGACAATGAAAAGGATTTCCCTAATGATTGTGCTGTAATAATCGTAAGTCTTGGAGCCAAATAGTCCCTAAAGGCTACATCATTTTCCAAAGGAAACCCTACTCCAAACTGCCAACCGAGCGCTGGCTTTTTACCTTCTGCTTCTATGATATTGCTTCGGATGCGCAATGAAACTGCATTCAAACCATTCCCAACAAAATCTGAAGAAAGCACCTCTTCTCTTCGATTTACATAAGAAATGTTTGTACTAACTTCAAAAAGTTCCCAAATACCATATCGAATTACGATGTTTGGATTTACCGTTTTAGAGGAATAAGAACTGCCCTGTTCTAAATTTTGATAATCCACCCCCGCCTGAAATTGAAGAATCGATTTACCTACGGTGTAAGGACCAATACCTTGACCAGGCCTCCCAGACCTGATATTTTCTCCAAACTGCGCTTGTGCAACAGAACAGAAAAACAGCCCTAAACCAACTACATTAGTGATCAGAATGATCTTTTTTCTCATCATTCGAGTTATTAGATTTATTTTTCCGTTGATTCTGATCATCTTCTTCCTGCTCTAACATTTCATTCAACACTGCCCCATTGCGTTTCTCTTCTTCGGAAAGGTCACAAGATAACATTAGGACGGGAAATATGAGAAAGATTATTCTTTTTAAAATCAACATTTCAGTTTAATGGCATTTGGACGCAAATGTATGGAAGGTCACCTTAGATTGCGAGTATTGCCATTCTTTGTAGATAGCATTTTGACAAATTCAATCCAAAATGGGCTCACCAATAAGCTTAAAGAAATGATACAGAGGCATAAATCATAGACGTATTCTGATAGAATATTTTGGGTCAAGCCAATCATTACAAGAATGAAGCTAAATTCTCCAATTTGAGCCAAAATTGCTCCGGTTAGTAAGCTCTTATGCCATGTTTGTTTAAATAGACGAATG
>JALEGO010000779.1 GCA_022763165.1 Flavobacteriales bacterium | reverse complement strand
GGGAATATCTCTTCATGGATGACTGATCATGAGGGTAAAATTCGTCTAGCAGTGGCTACAGATGGTGTGAACCATACATTGCTCACAAGAGCAAATGAGTCAAGTGAATTCACTAAAGTCATTACTACTGATTTCAAAGAGGATTTGACTCCTATCGCATTTACACCAGACAATAAAAATATTTATGCAGTATCCAATTTGGGTAGGGATAAGTCAGCAGCAGTGGTTTTCGACCTTAAAACTGGAAAGGAAACTGAGGTGTTGTATGAAAATCCTGATTATGATATCTCATATCTTTTTTATTCAGATGCTCAGAATCAGCTGATATCAGCTTCATATACGAGTTGGAAAAGAGAGCGTAAATTCTTCGATAAAAAATGGGAAGAAGACTTCAATTATTTAAATGATCAAATCGGTGAATATGAACTGGCCATGACGTCAATGAATGAAAAAGAAGATAAAGTAATTGTTAGAACGTACAGTGATAGAACTTTGGGCGAGTATTACTATTTCGATAGAAATTCTAAAGAATTGGAGAAGTTATGCGAGGTAAGTCCATGGTTAAAAGAAGAGAACATGGCCGATATGACTCCAATTGAATATGAGTCAAGAGATGGTCTTACTATCAATGGCTATTTAACTTTGCCAAAAGGCAGAGATCCAAAAAATTTACCGGTAGTTATCAATCCTCATGGAGGTCCTTGGGCTAGGGATAGCTGGGGTTTCAATCCGCAAGTTCAGTTTTTGGCAAATAGAGGATATGCTGTGCTTCAAATGAACTTTAGGGGTTCTACAGGTTATGGAAGAGAATTTTGGGAAAAGAGCTTTAAGCAATGGGGCAAGACGATGCAGGATGACATTACAGATGGTGTGAATTGGTTGGTAGATCAGGGCATTGCAGATAAAGATCGTGTTGCAATTTACGGAGGAAGTTATGGTGGCTATGCTACTTTGGCGGGTGTAACCTTTACTCCTGATCTTTATGCTTGCGCTATTGATTATGTGGGGGTGTCAAACATGTTCACTTTTATGAATACAATTCCTCCATATTGGGAGCAGTACAGAGCCATGTTTTATGAAATGGTAGGTGATCCTAAAAAAGATTCTTTAGCCCTTCGGGAAGTGTCTCCTGTTTACCATGTGGATAAAATCAAAGCGCCTCTTTTCGTTGCCCAGGGAAGAAATGATCCTAGAGTTAATGTGGCTGAGTCTGATCAAATTGTTGAAGCTTTAAACAAAAGAGGAATCGATGTAGAATACATGGTGAAAGACAATGAGGGACATGGTTTCAGAAATGAAGAGAATAAATATGAGTTTTATGGGGCGATGGAGAAGTTTCTGAACAAACATATTGGAAGCGGAATGGAAGCCGGGCCAATGTAATATGATACATTTACCTTTATTATATGAGAAACCCGGTTTTGCCGGGTTTTTCTGTTTTTTATAATGATCAAATTTGATAGAAGATATAGAGGAATAGTGATTTTTGCCATCATTTTGTTAGTGGCATGGATATTTATGCAGCTGATAGATCATTTCAACTCCAATCTCCATTGATTCGGAAAGTAATTTTCTCGCGTTACAAAATCAGAATTTAGATATTGCTTGTGACAATTTGCACATTCTGAAGTGTTTCCTTCCTTAAATACCTTTAAGTCTTTATCTAAAATCTTGAATTCCCAATTGGCAATGTTCGGCACTGCGGTGAATTTGGTCTTGACCATTACTGTATATAATTCAACTGAGCTTTTGTCTTCTAAATAATTAGAAAATTTCTTTTTGATTATAGTTGTGCCTGCAGGAAAATTTGGTTGCTTCTGATTCTTAAACATATCGTATGAAGCCTGGTCTGTATAAACTTCGATAAACTTGTCTTCATGTGGAGAGAATGAAGCAAAGCTTGCCTCAGCACATGGTGCATCCATCTCAGATGTTAGCAATGAAGGTTGTTCATTAATTAAGATCATTTTTGATAGATCGAACTGGGGCAAATCGTCTTGAATGACAAAGGCTTGCGTTGTCAAGAAAGATAATACGAGTAACATTCTCATATCCTAAAATTATCAAATTTCAGGTAAGTGCTTCAGAAGAGGTACTTAAAGTTAAAGGATAATTATTTTTTTCGATATGTACTGGTGTTGACTTTGTAAATGCAGTAGATATGCTCCTGGTGCAATGTCACATTTAAAGTTTAGATTTTTTCCTGTTAATCCTCTGTTCAATTTGACTAAGTTTCCATTCAAATCATAAATGGAAATACTTCCATTTTCAATGGGGTCGCTTAGTCTTATAGTAAGGTCTTGGTTTGAAAATATTGGGTTTGGTCCAAAAGCAATCTGCTTTTCAATATTTTCATTCTGAGCCGTTACCAAAAAGTGATAATCAAGTTTCGCAATGAACATGTCGTTGCTAGAGAAGTTGTTAATGGTTACGTTGTCAAAATAACAAGGACTGCTGGAAGTAGCTCCTGCAACATGAATTTGTCCTCTATTATTCAAGGCCATTGCCCAACAAAAATCACTGCTTGATCCACCGGCATGTTTGGCCCAATTTGCGTTTCCAGAACTGTCAAATCTAGAAACGAAAATATCAGATGATGATAATGTACTGACATTACCCAAGGTATAGTTGCCAAAACTTATAGAGGAACTATTGAAACTGCCCGTAATATAAAACCCTCCGTAGATTGTGTCAAGACATATTGCATTTCCAAGGTCATTTTCTGGTCCTCCAATGCTCTTGAGCCAAATGATATTGCCGTTTTTGTCCAGCTTATCCAGTATGATATCCAGGTCTCCTTCATTTGTAATGGTGTGATTCAATTTGCTTATAGTGTCGCTGCGATAGTATCCTACTTGAAATATGTTGCCAGAGCTATCAACATCAGTGGAGTAACAATAATCATCGTCTGTACCCCCAAAACTATTGGTCCAAACAGCATTAAAACTACTGTCCAATTTTATCGCGAAAATATCATATCCTCCATTACTTATAGCAGATATAGAGTCTACGTTTAAACCATCTGAGAAATAACCTGAAACAACTATACCTCCATTTTTGACAAGATTAATGCTTGTCATAAATTCATCTCCCAGCCCTCCGAAAGATCTGGATTTAATGTAGTTGCCTGCACTATCGTATTTTGCAATAAAGCCATCATAGCTATCAGTTCTGAATAAGGTGTCATTCCCAAAGATGACAGATGTACTTCTGAAATAACCGGCAATATAGATGTTTGCGTTGTTGTCTATCGTTATAGCCTGTCCGCCATCGTCCCAACTTCCTCCAGCGGCTTTTGCCCAAACAACGTTTCCACTGGGGTCAAACTTGACTATATACATGTCATTTTTATCAAGTCCAAAACTGTTATATAGTTTGATGTTTCCAAAGGTGATCGAGTCGCTCCTGAAGTTGCCAGTCAGATAACAATATCCCTGATCGTCCAGACACATCGCTACCCCATGATCGGATCTGTTTCCTCCGATGTCTTTGGACCATATCACATTTCCTAAACTGTCATATTTGTTTATAATGATGTCATATTTACCGCTACTTTTTTGAGAATACCCAGTCAAAAAACTATTCCCCATTTGGTCAATCACGATATCAGTACTTAAATCAATATAATTTCCACCATCCTTTTCTGCCCATTGCCAATCACCTGTTTGTGCATTACCCGACAAGCATGTGCAAATGAAATAGAACGAGAGAGTTATTCTTAAAATGAGTTGTAGTGAATTCATAATTGCAAAAGTAATAGTAAATCAGGCCTTCCTGAAAAAATACATTACAAGTGCACCTTATGATTGATCAATTGAAACTTAAACTGATTATTCTATGACTATTTTCCTGACACCTAAAGTTTGACCTTTTTCATTGGACAATTTCAGGTAATATACTCCGGAGGGTAAATGATTTCGTGAAATCGTCAATTGTTCACTATTAACCACTGATTGTTCCATCAAAATACGTCCAAAAGAATCGTAAAGTACCACAGATCCGTTTATTATGTCTTGAGATTGAATAACGCAAAAGTCGGACATAGGATTTGGGAAAACCTTTATTTGTGATTCATCGATGTCACCAATTGCTGTGCTGAGAGGTTGTGTTAATTTGAGTATAAAAACCGCCCAATCAGCAGATGAAGCGCTATGAGCCCCTAAATTGTGTACGGCAGGCCCCGGGTCAAAGTCAGCAACATCGCTATATAGGCCAGTGCTGTATATATTTCCACTATTGTCAATATTGATGGCGGTTCCGTAATCGCCCTCACCACTTCCTATTGCACCTGCCCAAAGGTAGTCTCCATTTGAATTGAGTTTGACAATGCAGATGTCATCTCCATAACCACCAACTGGCGTTACCACATTGGAACCCGGTCCTGGATCTAGGTCGATGGTCCTTGAAAACCTGCCTAACATAAAGAGGTTGTTTGAATTGTCAATATCAATTGAACTTCCAATGTCGTGAAATGAACCTCCGATGTGTTTTGCCCACAAAAAATCACCATTTGGATCTAATTTTAGGAAGAAAATGTCTTTGCCACCATTTGTGACAAGTTTTGAGACACCGCTCCCAGGGTCGAAATCACATGTGTCTGAGAAGTAACCTGTAAAGTATAAATTTCCTGATGGATCCACTTTTGCGTCAAGTCCCCCATCTTGCCATGGACCACCTATTGCTTTGGCCCATCCAAAACTACCAGTGCTGTCTAGATTCAAAAGAAAAATATCATGATATGAATTACCCACAGAGCTCAGGTTGTAAATTCCTGATCCAGGGTCGAAATCCACTGTTCCCCTATATTTTCCCGTGCAGAATAAGTCGCCATTCGCATTAAAATCCATTCCAGAAATGGCATCAGAATGGATAGATCCACCAAAACTTTTAGCCCATATGAAATTGCCACTTGTGTCAAGCTTCATGATGAATACATCCTTCCATCCATTGGAGCTCATGTTGTATACTCCTGGCCCTAGGTCAAAATCGATTGTGTTCGAGAACGCTCCACATACATAGACATTACTAAAATTATCCATTTTTACAATTGCTCCGTTATCATCTCCAGTCGCACTCCCAAAACTCTTTGCCCATTTAAAGTCTCCTAAGGAATCTAATTTTAGAATAAACACATCAAGCTGATGAATTAGTCCGTTTGCTGGAGCGGTCAGGTTAAATACTCCAGGGCCAGGATCAAAGTCCGTTGTTCCTTGAAAGAATCCGGTTATATAAAGATCTCCTGAATTGTCATCAACATATATCGACTTGAGGTAAGCGTCATATTCTTGAGCCCAAATGAAATTCCCGTTTTGATCTAGCTTCTGTATGTAGCTTGAGCTTGCGGTTGGTCCGAGGTTAAAAACTCCAGGTCCTGGATCAAAATCTACAGTCCCATCAAATCCCCCGATAGTATAAATGTTACCAAATGCGTCATTGGTGATATCTGCTCCGGAGGTTCCGGATCCGGATCCTCCATGCATACCAATTGCCCAATCCATTACTTGAGCATAAAAAGTGGATTGAAATAGAAGGATCGTGATAGATAATAGTATTCTATTCATGTCTTTTCATTTGATTTTCTGCAAAATTCAAGAGAAGACCTAGTTTTTACAAATTTGTTGGGGTGTACAAAACCCCCTAGTTTTGGATAATCGGATTTTTGGGCACAAAAAAAGCCCCTTTCGGGGCATCAAAATTGAATCTATATTAAAGGAGCTAATTACTCGTCTTCATCATCTTCATCGTAGTACCAGTCAAAAGCTACAATCTTTCCATCTTCTTCACAAAGCTCATATTTGTTCACCTCTCCATCT
>JALEGO010000778.1 GCA_022763165.1 Flavobacteriales bacterium | reverse complement strand
TAATACAACCTGATAAGTAATGGTTTATCTCTCTTGAAACCTCCTCGTCATTATCAGGGTTCAGTTTGTCTTGTATAGCATTATGCTCTTGTATGATTATGGCTTCCATTCTTAAGTAAGCAGAATTTATCTCATCCATACTATCAAAAGTAGCACTTAGCTTTTCTGATATTTTTTTGCCTTTGCTGTTTTGCATTATTGCCTCTTCTAATAAAATTTAGAGACTCAGAAAACATTGTCCCCTGAGTCTCTCTAGTTTTTGAGGTTCGGGGAAATAACCTACAAATTAAACTTCTAGAAAAAAGCTGGCTGAATCAAAGAATTCTGTAAATATTACTTATTTTACAACTTGGAGCGTTTAAAATTAGGTCTTAGTACACTTTGAAAGTGTGGTTTTGTTTGTGGTTGTTACAACTAAAGAAAACGAAATTAAGCTACTTTAGGCAAAACTGGATGATTTCTTTTGAAATCAATTCGGGTGAAGTGACCATCAGATAAGCCATCAGGAGCACCTTTTACTGCTCGACCTTGAAAAATTCTACATGGTAATAAAACAGAACCCGGGTATATATCAACAGCTCGCTCTCTAAACATTTTTGAGAAAACTGCTGTTTCCTCTAATAGATATTCTCTACAAAGTTCTGGCTTTGAATCATTTCGTTTAGTAAAGCCGGTTATATCTGTATCAACGGCAACTTGAAACTCGATATTTTCTCGATAAAGCTCATCTATTTGATGTTTCACTTCTTCATAGTCATCGTTTTTCCATGTATCCCATCTTTTAATTTCTACATTTGGCAAAGACCTTAACAGACTGATGTTTCTCTCAATCCATTCTCTTCCCATATCAGATGTAATACGTTGTGCTTCTTGCTCCGTACAGCCTTCAGCAATAAGATTAAAACGCTGTAAAGTGTCGTTCACACAAACAATAACTTTTTTAAAACGTAAAGATGCCCATTTTACTGTTGCCTCAAATTTATCACCTTCGTGATAAGGCTGACCTACACTTATTTGGAGTCTTGCTGTATCAAATTCTTGCCACCCCGCGCCATTCTTGACCTTAACAGCGTAGTTTCCAGTTTGAGGTGGATATTGTATTGCTTTAGAACCGCTCATCAGCTGTACTTTCTGTTGGCTGATCGCATGTGTCCCACATGTAATTATATGATAATCGACGCATTTCCGCGTTAACTGGGTCTCTCGTGACAGTAGCAAAATTCTCACCGCCAGTCATAACGGCCACACTATCTCCGTAAATGACAGTTACTCGATTAATAAAATATTTTTTTGGTATATAGCGATATTCATTAATATCACCCATCAGATAGGTATTACCCTCTTCCACTAATTGGCGCATATTAATACCTTGCGATCTAATTGTTCTGTACATGTCATTAACTGCAGGCGGCGAAACTTTGTCGTCGGCATGGCTAATGAGCAATTCATATTTAGTTTCAGATATTCTCTGTAGAACGTCGCCTAGAACTTTCAAATAACATTTTTCTGGTGTTTCACCACTAATGATAATAACCGGATTATCGGGTAACTCGACTCCATCTCGCGTGAAACGTATTCCTTTTTCTTCAAAACAGGAAATTAGCTTATTTTGGGTTCTACTATTAGGACTGCCTTTTCCCGATTCAATGTTTTGATATCCAGGTACAGACATCCCTGCCTCAGAAGCTATTTCTGACTGTTTGAGGTCTAGTACTGCGCGAGCGGCTCTTATCTTAGCTGAAAAATCCATATTTTTTGTATAAAACATATTTTTTTAAATATCAAACAAAAAATTAACGTGTCGTTAACCTTTTAGGAGTAAAACATCACAATCAAATTAATTATGTTAATAAAGGTGAGGAAGAAATGAGTAACACTTTAACGAAAAAACAGAAGGTCAGCTTAGAAGATCTTCAGGAAGAGCTAGAGGTTCGCTATGGGCCAGCTCTAGCTCAGGAAATCATTGACCAGATCAAAAAAACAGAAGATCAGGACAATAAACCCGAATTTATGGCCGTAAAGGCACTATCAGAGGCGTTAGAGATTTTTAGAGGCGAAGCCCAAGAAATCATCAAAAAGCTTAAAATAGAGCGTTCCAAGGGCTTTGGAGAGAATATTGAAAGCCTTGAAATCAAGCGTCTTCAAAATGAATTAAATACGATTTTTAACTTTTACTGGGTAATTCAGCATGGTTTTTACAAATCTTACACCAAAGCGATGAAGATTTGTGAGATCCCGGCGACTTATCGTTACGATAAATATACACAGCCAACAAAGATGAAAATCGCGGCATAAGTATCAATTTGGTTGGGGAACCTAAGAAAATGGCGAATATATCAGAAGAAGAATTTAACAAAGAGCTCGGATTTAGGCTGATGCAAGTCCGTCAGCGGCACAAGATGTCTTTAGAACAGCTTGGGGCACATATTGGGGTTCGATATCAACAAGTTCAAAAATATGAGAGTGGAAGCTGTAGAATCTCTCCCATGAGATTAGCGCTATGCGCTCAAATTTTTGAAGTTGGAATAGAATATTTTTACGGAACAGATACCGAAATTACGGGATCGGGTTATAGCAAGGCTGTTTTAAATATAGCCTCTGAAATTGCGGAATTGCCTAACCTCGAACTGAAGAGATCAGTTTTTCACTTGGCGCGTGAAATTAACAAATTTGCATCTGAGGATGAAGAACAAGAAGATGTGGATATAGAAAAGCTTAGAATGCGCGCATAACAATTAAAAAAATTTGGGAGTATCCCCTCTCCTAGTCAAAAAGCTCGAAAGGAAATCTTTTCGGGCTTTTTGATTTTCAGACGGCTTTAATCCCCTGCCCTACATACTAAATTCAGTTAAAGTAAAACATTAAATTGGAAATTTTAATAAATACAATACGGATAGTTTAATATTTAAATTATTATATATCAGGCAGTTAATTGGGTTTTTAGTCTCAAAGATTTAAAAAAAGCTAAGGCTGTCCGCCTCGCGCCGTTCAAGCGCTGAATCTCAAAAATAGAGCGAAGATATTCCTGCTTTTTGCTGCGCAAGCTTGAAAAGAGACAAGAATATTTCGCCGATTTTTAAGACAAGGGTTTTGATAGAAACCTTCATCACTTGATCGTTGCTACCCGATCCTCGCCGGAGACGAGGTTGCATAACGCAACCCTACTCCAATTTAAGAGGATTAAAATGACTAAAATCGATATTTATCAAGATGTGACCAATCGTATCATAGAAGCTTTGGAAAAAGGCTTAGATGGCAAATTTGAATTGCCGTGGCATGGTGTGTCCCAAATCCCAGTAAACGCCTTCACTGGCAAGAAATATAAAGGTGTGAATGTACCTCTTCTCTGGGTTTATCAGTTAAGCGAGGGCTATCAATCTGGCATTTGGGCGACTTACAAGCAATGGCAGGAATGCGGTGCGCAGGTCAGAAAAGGCGAGAAATCGGCGCAAATTGTCTTTTGGAAGATGATTGAGCAAAAGCCGACCCAAGATAACGAAGAACAATCCTTCAGAATGTTTGCCAGATGGTCACGCGTCTTTAATGCCGATCAGGTTGAAGGCTTTAGCATTGATAATGATTTTATTCCCTCACAAATCGATGAAATGGCCGCCGCTGATGCTCTTGTTTGCGCAACCGGCGCCGATATACGTGAAAATGAAATTAGAGCCTTTTACGCCCCTACAGGCGATTATATCAATATGCCCCCTGCAGAGCGTTTCATCG
>JALEGO010000777.1 GCA_022763165.1 Flavobacteriales bacterium | reverse complement strand
GAATTTTGGATTTGGGTTTTGCGTGTTACTCTTTTCATAAATGATCTTTTCAGAGAAAAGGTCATTATTCTGTCCCATGATCTCTGCAGCAAGCAATATTGTACAGAATATCATAATAAGAACAATCAGTTTATTTGTTGTATCGAAAGTTTTCATTTCTATTGATTTTGATGTTTCCTTAAGAGCAATTCATAATCATTCCCAGGTTGGATATGTTATTAAATCAGTATTACTTTATGGCTCTTCCTTTTTCCGTTTGCGTCAATTAAGATCACCGTATATTCTCCTTTAGGAAGTGCGGACAGATCTATTGCGGACTTGGTGAGTTGATTTTCAAAAACTATCTGTCCCGAGCGATTTAACACCTTCACTTGCTTGAAACTCTTAGATGTTTCTGAAAATGAAATCAGACCTTTAGACGGATTGGGGTAAAGTTTAAGCTCTAATAGTGGATCTAGAGTTTGGAAATTTGATGTAGAAACGCCAGGTCCATTGGCCAACAAAAATATTTGTGTATTAAAAGCGTAAGAAGGTCCTGAAAGTATCTCGCGTCTAATGAAAATAATGTCTAAATCTCCATCATTATCAACATCCCTCAAATTTATCTTGCCAGTATAAGTGTCATGCTGTGGAGGAATGGAAATCTTTTGTTTTGCAAAGTTGCCATTCCCGTCATTCCACAAAACAAATATTGAGTCAACATTGAACGCTTCCGCAACAATGTCAACATCCCCATCATTGTCTAAATCTCCAATTTCAAAATTGTCATATGTCGACATACCAGGTAGAATTGTGTTCTTAGGGCCGACACCTTGCCACAAGCCTTTGAAAGTTCTCCAAACCAATGTATCCGAATGTAAGTCCACATAAACCAAATCTCTTAAATTATCTGTGTCAATTGACGCAGATTTTAAATTCGTAGTTCGAATATCTAAGTCAACAACATCCTGTGTTCCATACGTCAAGGAAGCTTGGTTCTGATTCCACAATAATGGACCATGGTATTTCGAAAAGATAAAATCTAAGTTTTTAGTATTGTCCAAATTTTCAAGCCAGCAACCGGTGTTCAAGCCCGCTGTAGCCAACAACAAAATTGGTGTAGCAAATTGATTTTGAGTATTCATGTAGGCAAGCATCCCTCCAGGAGAGTTTACAATAACATCTTTGTATCCATTGCTGTCTAGATCACTTACAAACAAGTATTGAATTTTGTTAATGGTCAAATCAATCTGTTGTTCTAAAGAAAATTGACCACCTCCAAGATTTTCTATAAAGGAAATGATGTGATCCAAATTCGACACGAGATTGCTTTCTCTTACCATGACAATATCCAAATCACCATCTGCATCAAGGTCTGATAATCTGAACAGTTTTGGATAATCCTGAGCAAACAATGAAAAGTCAAGTATTAAATTCGTATCAGGTCCAAACTGCTGTGATCCTAAGTTTTCAGCCCATACCAATCCAGAATCGTTGTAGTTTGCTAAAACCAAATCATCTAAACCATCTCCATCAACATCAGCAAATCCAAAATGCGATGTTTTGTTATCATTCCAGTTTATTTCCGATAATGTGAACGAAGTTTGTGCAATAATGTCCGCATTCTCCAATATGAGACATACCCATAAGATTAAATAGATTTTATTCATTTTCTGTGTTTTAGTTCGTGAATATTATTGTTTTCCAAAACCCTTTTGTTGACCAATGACAGGTAATTTGTTAAAACCATTGGAGCGGTCATAGACGTTGTTTATGTCGGTCAACCACCCTCGAATATTGTATTTGTAGTCAATATCTTGCAATGCATTGCCATTTGAAACACCCAGGCTTTTTCGCTTCAAAAGATCTTGCTCGTTGTAAGTGTTTTTGGAAATATGAGTTTCAAGCCCACCATTAATGGTTTGGAATGTATCAATCAAACGTGAGCGCGTATGATCATAGGTGTATCTGTTTTCGACAACTAATGATTTGGTAGCACCATTCAGTACCACTCGGTGTTCCCGTCTATCATTTAATAAAGTGCCACTAAATTCATAATTGAAATATGAAATGTCTGCTCCATCCAGACTATTCTCAGCTTTGGTTTGAATGACCCTCCCTTTTTTATCATAAAAAGTCTGTGTAGTGATAAATCTATTGGAACCATCCAACAATAAGGATTTACTTGCCGTCAACATACCAAAAACCCTATTGCTCTTTTCATTCTGATACAATGTATTTGTGCAAACCTTATAGTCCTCCTGACTGGATATTGTTCCATCACGATCCAGATCATAGTGATCATAATAATTAATCGATTGAATTTCTAAGTTGCTCTCTGGGAACGTCAAGTTTGTTGTGTAACCAATATTTCCAGAAACTTCTATTTCATATAAACCATCACTCGTTGAGGGAATCGAAAGGCCATGATATAGACCTGCAATTATTGGTCTGCCAAGAGCATCATACTTTGTAAATATTTTGTTGCTATTAGCGTCTATAGTGAGGACTGATCTATCCAATCTGTCATAGTATATGATTTCTTCTTCCTTTCCCGGGAGATCTTTTCTGATAATGCGACCTTTAGCATCGTAGGTATATGAGTAGATGCCATCTAAATACGCGTTGCAATTGAAGTTATTTGCTGTTTCCATTTGTGCAAAGGCCTTTGGAGGAATGACAAACTTGAGCCGCCCAAAATCATCATGGATAAAATAGGTCTTAGCCCCTTCGTTATCCGTCATCAACTTCCTCTTTAATTTATCATAGTAGATAGTAGAGAGATTCCCATCCTCATCCATGCTCATTTCGGCCTTCAAGCTACCCGCCCAAAAGGTTGCGTTTGAATTCCCATGCACGTCAAACATTCGAACATCTGGAGTATTGCAAGAACGAAATGAAATCAGTTTTTCATGACCAGAACCTATGAACCAACTTGTTCCTGGAGCACCAGCCATAATAGGTATTTGGATGGCCGCACTATCATATTGCATTTCTGAATACGCAAAGGCATTTGCAATACTTCCATAGAAGATATTCTGAAGCAATTTTGCATTGCTGCGAAACTGCCCACCGTTACTTATATCCGTAAATGGTAAATATTCCTTGGTTTCCCTTCCAAATGCATCGTACTCATAGATTTGGACTACATCTTTATTACTTGGCGACTGATTGAGATTAACAATCTGTAACGGTCGACCCAGGCCATCATAGTATTTTTTAGAGCGCAGCATTCCCTGACCATAGTAGATTGCATTAGGATCTGTTATCCCCTCGACTATTGCTGTTCCAGATATAATATGATTATGAGTAACCGTATTCGATGGATATTTGTAAAAGTTGACCGATGTGATATTATTTTCATCATCACTCGTTGCTTTAAGTCGATGCAGATCATCATAATCATAATGCGTCATATATCCATTAACATCAGACTTGGCGATGAGCTGGCCAAAACCGTTATAAACATATGTTTCTAGCCGTGCTTTAGAAGGGTTTAGCCTAAATTCATCTATTTCAAAAGATGCTGTCAACCAGCTAACACTGGCCTGTAAAGTCATTTTTTCAGTTGAAGGTATTGCATTATTCGATCGAATTGTTCCAAGGTCCAATTCCAAAGATTGTAAAACCCACTTGTTAGCATTTGTGTTTTGAAAACCTTGTCGGATTTCAGTCAGCAAGGTTCCATTTTCTCTAAGAATTTTGACCAAAAGCTCACCATTATTATCAGCATTTGACCTTACAAAGACTTCCAAAGTAAACGGACTAAATTGAGCTTCTGGTATTAACGTAGTTTCAGGGTAATTTTGATCATGAATCTTAATACATTTTCCTGCCTTTCCGTCAATATTTAACTGCGTATTATTTGGTACATTGTG